>JAEYNQ010000097.1 GCA_023412455.1 Bacillota bacterium | reverse complement strand
GCAAAGGCATTCGTTTAGACATTTATGTTCACGATGAACAGGGAACAGTCTATAATGTAGAGATGCAAAGAGGAGATTACAAAAATTTAGCCAAAAGAAGTCGGTATTATCAAGGGAATATCGACCTAGATTTAATCTCAAAAGGGCAAGACTATAGAGAACTTAAGAAAAGCTTTGTTATCTTTATATGTACTTTCGATCCTTTTAACAAGGGAAGACATATTTATACATTTAAGAATAGATGTATGGAGGATGCAAATATTCTACTAGAGGATGAGACGAGCAAGGTATTTCTAAATACTGAAGGAACAATGCCAGATGTAGATGAGGAAATGCTTGAATTCCTAGGTTATATTCAAAACTCAAATGACGACTATGTGGCACATACAAAGAGTAATCTAGTGAAAACGATTCATGAAAAAGTAGTAGCAGTAAAGCAAGATCAAAAAATGGAGGTGGAGTACATGACACTTTTAGAACGTGATCGCCTGAAATTTGAAGAAGGAATGGAGCAAGGAATAGAAAAAGGAATAGAAAAAGGAATAGAACAAGGGATAGAGAAAGGAATAGAACAAGGTATAGAACAAGGAGAACGTACAAAAGCCTTAGAAGTAGCTAAAAACCTACTAGAAATAGGTATGGAAGTAGAGCAGATAGCAAAGGTAACTCAATTATCTAAAGAAGAGATATTAGCCTTAAAGTAATTAAATTGCCTTCTAATAGATAAGTGAAATAATAAAACACTTGTCTATTAGAAGGCAATATTTTCTTAAATCTTAACCCTTTTATTTTGTAATAAGCTTAGAGTAATTCATAAAGAAGACTGCTACTTGTGCCCGTGTAGCACTGTCTTTGGGGCGAGCTTAGCATCTCCTACACCGGAGATAATGCCTTTCTCAATAGCCCATGCCATGGCTTCTTTTGCATAATCGGTTATGTGGTCTGAATCACTAAATTGTGATAAGTCACTGTTTTGATTCCCGTTCGCATCTTTAACCACCAGTGTATCTATTTGGTAACCCTCATCTGCCTTAAGCGTAAACTTTACGATTTCTCCTACAGCAACTGTTTCTTTAAGTAAGTCCACACTGCCATGTTCTATTTGAGAAAAATTAACAGCATAGGTGGGAGTATAGGTACTGCCTCCAGAACTGCAACCACTACCTGCAGGCCAGCTAGGTGTCACTGACTCTACTGTAACAGCAACAGTTTCAGCTATACCTCCATTAAAGCTAACTGTAATATCAGTAGTTCCAGGGGTGAGGCCAGTAACGGTAATTGCACTAGGGGTAGTAACCTGTGTCGGATTAATAGAAACAATGCTATCGTCTTCTACTTCAATAGAAGCACTGTCCACAGCATCAGCACCCTGCCCTAAATGAATCATAAAACTTGCCGTACTCCCCTTTTTAATCGTTAACTGTTCCTTCCACTGCATATGTTACCACACCAAGCTGCATGGTAAAAATCATAGCTAGGCAAAGTAGTAGGCTTAATCTTTTAATACTTCTTGTTTTATTATTTAAAATTATCACGAAACATACAAAATAAAGCATGAAATTGCAAAAAAGAAGAACTCTGCTATTTGATAGGATACCTCCTAAGTAGAAAAGGTAAATAACCAAAACCGACTTAGGAGGTATTTTTATGGTAAAATCACCCTATATACCTGAGTTTTGAGCTTAGGTTTCACAAGAATATCTTGATGGACTTGCTAAGTGAAAGGCAGTGGCTAGTGCTTGTAAGGGCTGTATCACCAGAGACTGACTTAGAGATGAGAAAGGAAAATAAAAAAGGCATTCCTATTGTTTTAGAGATTGTTAGCTAGTGATTAGATAGGGTATACTAAAGAAAAGAATGTTAGGAGGAAGATTATGGGTCCGGCATACAATCTAAATGAATTTAAAGAAGAAATCATAGATGGCAAGGTGTATTATATGTCACCATCAGCTAATCCTAGACACGGAAGAGCTATTGGCAATATTTATTATATCTTTAAGAGTTATTTAAAAGGAAAAACCTGTGAAGTGTTTACAGACACTATTGAAATATTTTTAAATGAAGAAGGTACAGACAAAGTTATACCTGATGTATCTGTTTTGTGTGATCCAGAAAAGTTTACAGATAAAGGTTATCATGGCATACCTAGCTTAATAGTGGAGGTGATTTCTCCTACTAGCATTAAAAGAGATAGAGAAACTAAATTTTATAAATACGAAGCTTATGGAGTAGGGGAATATTGGATAGTAGATCCTCTTAATAAATCTATAGAACAGTTTATTTTACGCGAGGGAAAATATAGACTTGCAGGTGTTTACACCCAGTTAGACGAAGCAGAAAAAGAGAGACTTTATGAAGAACAAGAGGTCGTAAAACAATTTAAAACAAGCCTATTTTCTGAATTTATAATTGATATAGATGATATTTTTTAACATAACATAAAGACTCTAGGAAACCGTAATCCTAAGACTCTGGATTAGAACTTTATAACAGGCAGAAAGATGGGCATGCTTAACTTATGAAAGGAGCTATGACCCAAATGACAAAGACAAGATATGATTTATACAACACATGTTTATTAAGGTGTAAACATAGGGTACAATATATTTAAGTAATACAATTGCAAGGAGAAACAAGTGAATAAAACAATTAAAGAGCTTAACTTAGAAGATGATTTCCTTTTTGCCAAGGTAATGACAGACCAAGAAGTATGTACTTTTGATCCTTTTAACAAAGGAAGGCATATTTATACATTTAGAAATAGATGTATGGAAGATGCAAATATTTTGCTAGAGGATGAGACGAGCAAAGTATTTCTAAATACTGAAGGAACAATGGCAGATGTAGATGAGGAAATGCTAGAATTTCTAGGATATATTCAAAACTCAAATGATGACTATGTGGCACATACAAAGAGCAATCTAGTG
>JAEYNQ010000094.1 GCA_023412455.1 Bacillota bacterium | reverse complement strand
GGGCAAGGGAAGACTCAGAGCATGAAAAAGCTAATTTCTATAGTTCGGGGCAAGATAATAAGGCTAGAGAGATAGCAATAGCTTTAATGGATATATTAGATGATGAAACAATAGCTTTAAAGACAGGGCTAAGTATAGAGGAAGTAATAAAGCTAAGAGGAAAATAACGGCTTACAGATTTAGTAGAGATTCACTTTATAGAGCTTCCCAAGTTTAGGGAATTACACTAGAGAGGTTTTAGAGGAGTTGATGGTGATGGAACCAGCAATCAAAATGACAGAAGAAAAACTGGATTATCTAAGTAGTGACACTGAAACAATTGAATTATATAAGGCTAGAGAATATTCAGCACATGAAGAGCGAATCTCCTAAGTACAGGAATAGAAAGAGCTAAAATAGATATAGCAAAGAAGTTGCTAAATAAAGGAATGGATATAGATACAATTGTCAAGATTACAGAACTTACAATTGAGCAAGTAAAGAAATTACAAAATGGAACAGGTAAGATAAAACAATATTACTATTTAGACCACCTAAAGTAAAACTCAAAAGACTTAGGTGGTTTTTAATTATTGAGGAGATAAATTATGTTTTTCATGAAAATCCAAATAATGAATTGCTGAAAATTTCATTAAAAAGTTAGACAAATATTTTTTGAGTATAAATGAACTATTTGAGTGAGGCAAGACTCTTTAGTATAGATGCATCGAAGAGAAAGGAGAAGAAATCTTGGAAGAAGAGATTGTAGTAAGGATGAAACAAGGTGATAAACAAGCCTTTGATATGCTTTATGAAAAGTATAAAAATGAGGCAATGCGTACGGCTTATTTTATTGCAGTAAATAAGATGGATAGTGAAGATATCGTTCAAGAGAGTTTTATCAAATGCTATCAGCATATTAAAGAGTTGAAAGACAATAAAAGGTTTAAACCGTGGCTATTTCACATTTTGATGAGGACGGCCTGGCGATACTGCAAAAAGCAAAGCAAAGAGATACCCAAGGAAGATATCATTCTAGTGAAAGATCAGATAGGAGAGGCCTCTTCACTAGAAATTATGATGAGAAAGGAAAGCTCGGCGGCTATTGTGAAACAGATAGGAATGCTGCCTATCAAACAAAGGCTTGTTGTTGTTCTCTATTACTATAATGAACTCTCTACAAAGGAAATTGCAAAAGTGTTGGGGTGTTTGGAGGGAACAGTTAAGTCCAGATTATTTACAGCAAGGAAGGCATTAAAAGAAGCAATGATAGAGAGTTATGCAGAGGAGGGAAAAGTTTATGAGAAAAAATCAGAAACTAGACCAGAAAATTACTCAAGCCTTTAAAATAGAAGCAGAAAAGATAGAGATAGATGATAGAGTGAAAAGGGATATAGATAGAATAATCAGAAATAGTGAAAATAGGAAGGAAAAGCTAATGAAACATTTTAGTTTAAAGAAAAAGGTCATTATAGGTATTGTTTGTTGTGGACTCGTAAGTACAGCTATTTTGGCAGCAGGGACGGTAACTAGTTTAGTCAGCCATACCAACTTATTGACGGTATGTAAAGACTTTTCAAAGTTGGAAGAGCAAGAAAAGAAGCTTGGTTACGAAGTGAACGTGGTCAAAGATTTTACTAATGGGTACTCTTTTGAGCATATGAGTGTTGATGAAGTTGCAGGACAGGATGACCAGGGAAATACGGTTGAGGTCTTTAAACAATTAGTAGTAGCCTATAAAAATGCAGAAGGGAAACATATAGGGCTCTATGTTAATCAAAGAGATGCAGGCAGTGAATTTGATAAGGCAGACAAAACGCTGCAGTGTGGTGATGTAACTTTGTATTTTTATCTATGCACAAATAAAGTGGTACCACCAGATTATGAGTTAACAGATGAAGATAAAAAGAACCAAGAAAGTGGTACTTATTATATCTCTTATGGATCAGATAAAGTGGAGATTATTAAGATATCTAGTGTGCAATGGGACAAAGATGGTACTAGGTATGATATGATAGCCACAGAGACAGATATGACCAGTGACGAAATGCTGAATATGGCAAGTGAACTTGTTCAATAACGAGATGAAGATTACATTCAAACTTTCCTATTAGTTATGTAGAATATTATATAAAAATACAAGAATTACAAAGCCGTAATACAGATTATTTGGCACAATTTAATCGTTCAAGTTGCACCAGAGGAATTTTATAAAGCATTTAATAAAGCATTAGAGGCATTGTTTTGTAAAGATAGACCATATTATAAATCGTGTGATAAAAACAAGGAGATTTATTAAGTCTCCTTGTTTTTTATATGATATATTAAGGGTAATAAGCAACTGCACTTTATCTAGAATGAATGATATAGAAGATAAAATAGGCAGTGAGAGAAATTGTAATTGAGCCATAGAAGAATGATATTTGACTAATCCTAGAACAAAAAATTTTGACCTTCTAGGATTTTTATTATCTGAGATTGTTTATAGGATACAAGGTGCATAAGTGATGATGATAGAAAATGAAAAAGAGCAACAGAAACAGATAAACTATAAAGAGACGATAAATAATTTAATTCATCATCTCTTTATAGTTTAAACTTTATTTATGATAAGATATATTATCACTTATTATAGAATTAGGATTTGTTCTGATATGAGGGTCAACATATGTTAATCCTCCACTTGGAGTACTTCTGTAATGACCTTTTACATTATGGATATTATCATTAATTCCATCTCCATCTAAATCAATAGTATCATAGTTATCTCTAAATGATACAAAATCATCACCCATAGAACTACCTCCACTTACTATATCATCTATTAAATCTCCTATTGCATTAATTATAAATGGTATTATGAGTAAAAGGATGATTAATGGAGCAGATCCCATTGTAGATAAGGCAGATTTTGTTGAGTATTCATTTCTATAAAGCCAGTTTAGTGTTAGGTGTAATATAAGTCCTGCAAATCCTCCAATTATAAATAATTGTATGAGTATAATAATTGAATGAGATACATTGAAATTATATAAAATATTATGTGTTGGAATTAAATAATATAAGTAATAGCTAAACTCTTCTACAATTAATGTAGGGAGTAAGTATATAAATACTCCAGCAAGTATTGCTTTCCAGTTTTTCACAAGACTAGATATTTTAAGAAAGAAGAATATCAATGAAGCTATAAATCCTAGTATAGGATTTATTAGTGATGCTACAGTTGTAACTATTACTGAAAATATCATATATGAAAGTATATTCCCCATTTTTGTTAAAGCTGTAATAATAAAAAATATAAAAGGACCCCAAAAAGCAAAGCTTGGTTTTAGTATTGTAAATCCACAAAGTATTGAGTAAAGTATTACTGCAATTTTATGATCTAAGGTTTTTGATTGTGTCTTAGCCCATGCTTTAGAGGGTGATACTTTTCTGTTCATTAATGTATATCTTGACATGACTACCTCTTTATTTGTTTTAAGATTGATTATGTATTATTTTACCATATACATTGCTTTTTATATGATTAATTGTAAAATTAAATTTAACTAAATAAGAAATCCATAGACATTGATCCTGTGTTAAGATTGAATCACCACAACACAACTTTAACAAGAAAGGATAATCACTATGGACTGCCTTAATAAGATTTATATTAATCTTCACATAAGTTAAGAAAACACCATGTCTAAAAGAAAGATTAATTAACTTTAGGTCTACTGGAAGAAATAATTTCAGAGGAGACCAAATCTTGCTCTTGATTGGATGGATTGCTCTTTTCTTTTGTCTTAAGTTCTAGGTTAAGGCATTAAGACCAATATCTAGCTTTACATGAGTTAAGAAAATACTATGATTAAAAGAAATATTAATTATCTGCGATTGGTTATAAGATACAAGCACATAAGTGATGATAGAAAATGGAAAAGAACTAGATTTTAGTAATATAAGGTCAGCATTTTTCCAAACAGTATCTAATTCAAGTTGGGCAAACGAAAGTTATTTGGTGGCAGCAGAAATATCTAATGATAGTGAGTTCTTAGAAGAATTAAAGAGGTTATCGGCTTCTTTTGGAATAGGAATTATTAAATTAAATGTGGAAGAACCAGATGATAGCAATATTATTTATCCTGCAAAATATAAAACAGAATTAGATTGGGATACTATTAACAAGTTATTAGAGGAAAATCCAGATTTTAAAGAATTTATAAGTGACATTAATGCTTGTATTACATCAAATAGAATTTAT
>JAEYNQ010000040.1 GCA_023412455.1 Bacillota bacterium | reverse complement strand
ATAAGTATTCTCCTCCAACCCATCTTCTATTTATGAATAGAGTTTACCATCTCTAATTTATAAAAAACTGTTTTTATCCTGTATTTTTTCTGTATTATATCTGTAAAAATTATTGTTCTACCTTACTATAACATTTCATAAAATGGATACTATTGATAAACCTCACCTTATCTGAACTGTATTCGGCCCCGGTGATTTCTTGACGAGCACGTAGTTTGTGCTCGTATGAGAGTATCACCAAGGCCTGTGTGTGCAAAGGTTTTTATACAACAAAAAAGGAGCTGTCGCATTAGCTGATTTTAATCAGCTAATGGCAGCTCCTTTTGACTATCATATAGCAAAAAACTTTCTCCTAAATATTGGTTTTTTAAAAATGAAGTCCATTAATAAGCCTCCAATAATCTGAAATTTTTTGGAGGTATATTTTTAGCACTTTAAAATCTATGCCTCTTTTTTTAGGTCAAAAAGATATGTCCCAGTGCTTCCATTTTGGATTTTGTGATCTAGTTTATTGATATTATGTGCCATGGCAATAAGGATACTTTCCCCAAGAACATTTTTCTTACCTCTACATAAATACCTACGAAATGACATATCCCCTTTGATATTTGCAAATGAGCCTTCTGCCTGAATACTTCGATTCATACGAAGCTGGCAACCTTCATCTGTAAGAATACGTTCTAGAACCTCATGTCGTTTCTTTTGAAAAATTTTTGATACCTCTAGTCGCTTAGTACGTTCCTCTAAAGGGATTTTACTATTATTTCCTTTAATGCACTGTTTTTTAAATTCACACTGACTGCAATCTTCACATGTATACTGTGTTTTTTCAGAAACGTATCCTGTCTTACTTTTACTTCTTTTTAAGCCTGTTACAGTAAGTTTCTTACCTGCCTTACACCTATAAATATCTTCTTTTTCATCATAGGTCATGTTTTCACGCCTACCGATATCTGTTTTATATTTTCTGGTTTTGGAAATCTCATAATTAGCAGGTTTGATAAAAGCAATCTGACTGTTTTCTTCAATAAAAAGATAGTTTTCTTCACTTTCATATCCTGAATCAGCTACAATATTTTGATATTTAAAGCTTAGATGTGACTCCATATCTTTTATAAATGGGATGAGTGTTGTAGTATCTGTTGGTTGGGGTCCAATAGTGAGCCATGTTATGTACTGGGCATCTACACCGTGTTGTAAGTTGTAGGCAGGTTTTAGTTGTCCATTAAGCATGGCATCTTCTTTCATTCTCATAAAAGTAGCATCTAAATCTGTTTTAGAATAACTATTACGGGTGCCACATTTATAAAGTTTTTGTGTATATTCTTTAAGTTTATCAAGGTATGTATCTAGTTGTTCAATAGACTTTTGAAGTGGAGATTTTCTCTTACCAATACCATGTACAAAAGTGATGTTTTCTTCTTTTTTAATTCTATGAAGTTTCTTACGCAGTCTTTTTAAGTGGCGTAATGATACTTGATTCTGATAGACAACTTTAATGCCGTATTGTACTTCGCAATCAGCTACAAAATCAGCAAGCTTGGTGAGAAGCTTCGCTAAATTTTTAGTAACAGCCTTTTTCCAAACGAATGTATATTTATTTGCACAGGATTCGATTTTTGTGCCATCAATAAAAATGTTTTTGCCTGAAATCTCACCTAAGGCATAAAGAATCTCTGACATTTCAGCAAAGATTTCTTTAGCAAAAGGTGCAAAATGTAAGGTACGAAAACGAGCAATCGTAGCATGGTCTGGTGCAGGTAATCCTTCTAAAAGAAACATAAAGTTAATATCACGATGACATGCTACTTCAATATCTCGTGCAGAATACTTACGATTCATGTAAGCATAGAGCATAATCTTCAACATTTGTCGTGGCGTTGCAGAATTTTTCCTAATACGGAAATAAGTCGCATATAACTTTGAAAGATCCATCTCCTCTACAAACTGACTGAGCAAACGCACTGAATCATTATCTGGGATTATGCTATCGATATCTAAAGGTAATTTTAATTGATAAAATTCCTGAGCTAGTGTATAATTTGTATGTAGAATTTTGTTTATTAGCATAAATATATTTTACAACAATAGCCAGGCTTTTCGAAGCCTGGCTATTGTATTTTTTTAAAAAAGGAGCTGGCACTAATTTCTTAGTGCGACAGCTCCATTTAAAAAAAGAAGACAATTATTCATTGTCTTCTACTAGGTTAGTCTTTATAAATTTTTCTCTGCAATCCCATGAGCAAAAGAAATGCTCTTTTCCATCCCGTAAAACACGATAGGCCTCTTGTTTTTCAAATTCTTTACCACATATGGGATCAATTACTTGCTCTTTAGTCACCTGCTCTGAGACAGTAGGCACTTTTTCAATGACTTTTATTTCTCCATTAATAATACTAATCCCTTGAATATTAGGGTTATCCTTATTCATTTTCAATATTTTTCTAATTTTTAATGCATACCGTACTAAATTAATAAGACTTACAATTAAAATAACTGCAAAAATATTTAATACTAAATCCATATACCTCATCACCTTCTTTTAAGCTTTTCCCATTCAAGTCAACCTATAAAATAGTATGCCACTTTCTTACTCTTCAATCATACCATGTGAAATCACTGCTTTACTTACTGCACTTCTATTATCTCTTCTTCTACTATCTCTTCTTCGATGATCTCTTCTCCTGCTCCTTGCTCTGCACTTTTTTGTGCCTCTTCAAGGTACCTTGAAAAAATCCCTTGAATAAAGAAAGAATCCACAGCCACACTTAATCCAGGGGCTACAATAATAATAAGAGGCATTTTAAAAATGATAAAAACAATAGCGATTTTAGCTAGAGTTAAGATAATGGTTGTTAAAAGATGACGATGCACTAATACAAAAGCTGTTGTAAACATTGTAAAGGTCTTCATATGAAACCTAGAAAGAAGTGCCCAAATATAAGTTGAAAGATGGGTCATTTCAAAAATAAAAACAATGCCTATAGGTACAATAAATCGCATAGCACCTTGCATATTATCATTTAACACACCCTCTATAGCTATAAAAATATACAAGCTTGCACTTACTACCGCCATCAATGAAAAAAGAGCAAGAGGAATAGATTGCTTAAAGTTCATTTTAAAACTATAGAAGAAATCACGTGTAATACTTGTAGATTCCTTACGTATTTTTTTACCCAATACATAATAGAGGGCTGTCGTTGAAGCGCCAACCGTCACTAATGGAATACTACAAATCCACCAATAAAAGGAAAGTATCATTACATCTGCCACTTCGCTAAGTGCCACCCATATTGGTGCGTCTAAGTCAAATAAGCCTTTCATTCTAAATCCTCCTCAAATATATTCATCAAATAGTATTATTATACTACAGAGTTCCATACTTTTCTATAGTCTTTCCCTCTCTATCCTAACTACTTTTTTGAATCTCCTCCATTATACCCATGATTCAATGTATACAATATGAAGAAAAAGATTTATACTAGAAATAAATCAATCAATTTTTTACTATTTTTTAAAAAAGTATTGTATTATGCATAAAGTAGTGTATAATTATGCATAAATACTAATATATATTTAAATAAGGGGGATTTATCTTATGAAAGAAAAGGTTGTATTAGCTTATTCAGGTGGTTTAGACACCTCTGTTATTATTCCATGGCTTAAAGAAAATTATGATTATGATGTTATCGCTGTTTGCATCAATGTTGGTCAAGATGCTGAACTCGTCGGCTTAGAAGAAAAGGCCTTATCAATGGGGGTTAGCAAAGTTTATGTTGAAAACGTAAAAGATGAATTTATGAAAGAATATGTTTTCCCAATGATTCAATCAGGTGCTGTTTATGAATCTAAATACTACTTAGGAACTTCTATCGCTCGTGCTGTTATTGCTAAAACACTTGTTAGAATTGCCCTTCAAGAAGATGCTGTTGCTATTTGCCATGGTTGTACAGGTAAAGGAAATGATCAAATTCGCTTTGAACTAGGTATTGCTGCTTTAGCACCTCATCTTAAAGTTATTGCTCCATGGCGTATTTGGGATATTTCCTCTCGTGAAGAAGAAATAGCTTACTTAGAAGCAAGAAATCTTCCTGTTCCTATGAAAAAAGAAGATAGCTATAGCCGTGACCGTAATATGTGGCACATCTCTCATGAAGGTTTGGAACTGGAAAACCCTTGGAATGCTCCTAACTATGAAACACTTCTTAAGTTAGGTGTATCCCCTGAGCAAGCACCGGATCAACCTACTACCATCACACTTACTTTTGAAAAAGGTGTCCCTACTCATCTAGATGGCCAGGCTATGGACCCTTCTCGTTTACTTGAAAAACTCAATGAATTAGGTGGGGCTAATGGTATTGGGATTGAAGATATTGTGGAAAACCGTGTAGTAGGTATGAAATCTCGTGGTGTTTATGAGACACCTGGTGGTGTGATTCTTTATAAGGCTCACGAAGAGCTTGAACACCTTACCCTTGATCGTGAAACCTATCGTTACAAACAAGAAGTGGCTCTTCAATTTGCAGATCTTATTTATAATGGCAAATGGTTTACTCCCCTTCGTGAAGCTCTTCAAGCTTTTGTAGAAAGTACACAACAAGTTGTAACAGGGGAAGTCAAACTTAAACTGTATAAAGGCAATATTATTCCTCAAGGCTCCCAGTCTCCTTATTCTCTTTATAGTGAAGATTTAGCTAGCTTTACAACAGGTGACCTTTACGATCATAAAGATGCAGGTGGTTTCATTACACTCTATGGCCTTCCCTTACGTGTAAGAGCTCTTATGCAACAACAAAACAAGAAAAACTAATTAAGCCATACTTCCATTTAAAAGGGACTGCTCTAAAATAGTCAAAGATAAACTTGGACATTTTGCAGCAATCCCTTTTTAGGGTCTATTTTATCATGGATTATCTATTTATTTTTAGGAGGCTACTAATGAAATTATGGGGCGGCAGATTTGCCAAAGAAACCGATACTTTAACAGACCATTTTAATTCGTCTATTTCTTTTGATCAACGACTTTACAAGCAAGATATTCTTGGAAGTGTAGCGCATGTAGCCATGCTTGCTAAACAGCATATCCTTACACCAGAAGAAGGAAAATGTATTCAAGAAGGACTTCTTTGCTTACTGGAAGATATTGAAAAAGGAACTGTTACCTTTGATGAAAAAATGGAAGATATTCATATGAATATTGAAACCTTATTAATTGCTCGTATTGGCGCTGTTGCCAAAAAAATGCATACAGGACGTAGCCGCAACGATCAAGTTGCCTTAGATGTACGCCTTTATGTACGTGATGAAGTCAAAGCGCTTCAGAAACATGTTTTAAATCTTATGCAGACGCTAGTTCAATTAGCCTCTGAACACTTAGATACTATTATGCCTGGCTATACCCACCTTCAACGTGCCCAACCTATTACCTTGTCTCATCACTTAATGGCTTACTTTGAAATGCTTAAAAGAGATTATAAACGTTTAGAGTTTACTTATCACAGCACCAATTCCCTTCCTCTTGGAAGTGGTGCTTTAGCTACTACCACTTATCCTTTAGATCGTGATTTTGTAGCTGAGGAGCTCGACTTTGAAAGTATTTGTGAAAACAGTATAGATGGTGTATCCGATCGGGATTTTTGTCTCGATTTACTTTATACCCTTTCTACTCTTATGATGCACTTAAGTCGTTTTAGTGAAGAAATTATTTTATGGAGTTCTCACGAATTCCATTTTATCGAACTGGATGATGCCTATAGTACGGGGAGCTCCATTATGCCACAAAAGAAAAATCCTGATATTGCAGAGTTAGTTCGTGGCAAATGTGGTCGGGTTTATGGTAACCTCATGAGTCTTTTAACTACAATGAAAGGCCTTCCACTGGCTTATAACAAGGATATGCAGGAAGATAAGGAACGCATCTTTGACAGTATTGATACGGTAATGATGTGCCTGCCTATCTTTACGGCCATGGTTAAAACAATGAAGGTTTGTCCACAAAACATGTATCAAGCAGCCTCTGGTGGTTTTACAAATGCTACGGATGCTGCAGACTACTTGGTTAAAAAGGGGCTTGCCTTTCGTGATGCTCATGAGGTCATTGGAAAACTTGTTTTGTATTGTGTGAATCACAATACCTCCCTTGAAGCTCTTCCTTTGCCTGTTTATCAATCCATTCATCCTATTTTTGAGGAAGACATCTATGAGGCCATTTCCCTTAGCACCTGTGTCAACGAACGCTCTGTAAAAGGTGGCCCTAGCAAGGAAGCCGTTAAGGCTCATCTTCAAAAAGCGATGTTGTTTTTGTCTACACATTAGTTTCTTTTACAAAACATTGGAGTAGCATTCCACTTTCCTTTGAAAATCCAAAGACTGCCCTCTTATTCCTTGTTGGGCAGTCTTTTTTGTTAGGATCATTTTAAATATTCTCTTTTTACTTCCATACATTCATATAATTCTCTTTTTCAACATGAGCATCTTCAAAAGTTCCCATAGTCGTCAAAACAGAATTAGCCATATCCATAAGCCCAAAAGTAATAGGACATCCTGTTCCTTCTCCTAAACGCATTCCTAAATCAAAATAGGCCTTGAGCCTTAAATCCTTCAGGGCAAGTTGCATACCTTTTTCTTCTGATAAATGAGAAGGAAAGAGATATTCCCTAACCAAAGGTTGAAGGCGACAAGCACAGACTGCTGCTACGGCTGCAATAAACCCATCTATAACTACAGGCTTCTGATAATAGCTGGCTCCTATGTATACACCACACAAACCTGCTAAATCTAATCCTCCTACTTTACTTAATGTATCTATAATATCGTCTTTATTGGGTTGATGCCACCCTATGGCCTTTTTAATAGCTTCTATTTTACGTGTAAAGGTTTCCTCTCTAGCTCCTGCTCCTCTTCCAACTACCTGCTCCACCTCTTCATCTAAAAGAACACTTAAAACGGCTGCAGAGGTAGTGGTATTGCCTATTCCCATTTCTCCTGTTCCAAACACCTCATAACCTTTCTCTACACATTCCTTGACAGCTTCAATACCTACTTCTATAGCTTGAAGCACCTCTTCACGAGTCATAGCTAATTCCTTTGTCATATTCCCCGTACTAGGTCTGACTTTTTTTTGTGCAATTAAGGGATGCTGAATGGTATCCTTTATGCCTATATCCACAATATGAATAGCTGAATGGGTAAAAGCACTCATACGATTAATCCCTGTAATCCCTCTTGTAAAATTATAGGCCACTGTAGCAGTCACTTCTTGAGGGCATTCACTCACACCTTCTTCACATACCCCATTATCACTACACATAATGATCACTACCTTTTTATCTAACTTAAGCTGGCTAGTTTGTTGGATGCCACAGAGACGGCAATATATTTCTTCTAGCTGACCCAGTGAACCCACTGGTTTCGTTAAGCCATCCACATAATCTTCCGCTTGTTTATGATAGGTGACCGAAGGCTTCTTAATCGCTTTTAAAATATCTTGTAGGGTATTATTCATATATGCTCCTTCCTCTTCCTAGGGTAAACTTTTCTTTATTTCAAAGTAGTTTACGATTTCTTGTAAGTAATATTCCATAAAACGTATAAAAGATGTCGCATACTTATCATTTAAAGGCAAATTCAGCTGCCATTTTTCATATAAAGCTAAGGCTTCCTCACCATTTGATAAGCTGTAAAATTCGTAAATGAACCCTTTCCAATCCCCTTTTTCAGTCCTCACAGCACGCTGCAAAGAAGCTGCCACCTCTTCATAAAAATAACGGGTAACACCTATTCGCTTCTCGAATTCATCAATAACAGCTTCTTTAGCTAAACTGATTTTAAGTTGTGAATAGAAACTATAGAGCAAATTGCGATAAGGTTGATTTATTTGTAGTATAGCATAATCTATTTCAAAGGGGACTTGTTTTAAGAAAGTATAGAAGGTTTTCGGTCCCTCTATCTTATAATCTCTTTTTAATACCCATTTCTTTTGTTTCTCTTCATAAAGGGCAAAATAACTACTTTGCCCTTTCAAGGTGACCTCTTGTTTCAATAACTGCATAGCTTACCTCCTTTATATCTAAAAGAAGTATAGCCATAGTTTTATAAAAACAAACAAGGCCCATATCGAAATGTGCCTTGTTTGTTCTTGTATGCAATAAAAATATTTTATTTCTCTGGGATTGCCTTTATTTCATCCTGATCTTCTTTTGGCTCTGGAAGGATTGGCTTTTTTAAAAGCTTATTGACTTTTAAAATGCTAATGCCTAGAGGTGGAATATTCATTTCTACACTCTGCTCTCTTCCATGCCAAGGTTTTAAAGTGGCTACCAGTTTATCATGATTAACCATTCCTTTACCACCATAGCCTATAGCATCACTATTTAAAACCTCTATATATTCTGCAAAAGCAGGGACACCCACGCGATAATTGTTCCATACCACAGGTGTAAAATTAATCACTACTATAAGTTCATCTTTTATGCTAGGCCCTTTTCTTATAAATGAAATAATGCTTTGGTCTCTATTCTCACAATCAATCCATTCAAAGTTATCATAGCCATTTCCCATTTCCCAAAGGGCCTTACTTTTTTTATAAAGCTTATTTAAATCTTTTACAAATTGTTGAATCTGTTGGTGTGACTCGTATTCTAGAAGTCCCCAATCTAACTCTTTATCTTCATTCCATTCCGTTGTTTGGGCAAAATCATTGCCCATAAACAACATCTTTTTGCCTGGATGCGTATACATATACCCATATGCTGCTTTAAGATTGGCAAACTTTTCCCATTCATTACCAGGCATTTTATAAATCATGGAGCTCTTTCCATGAACCACTTCATCATGGGAAATCACTTGAATAAAGTTTTCACTAAAAGCATACATCAAACTAAAGGTAATTTTTTCATGATTAAACTTTCTGAAATAAGGATCGATCTTCATATAACTTAAAAAATCATTCATCCAACCCATGTTCCATTTAAAACCAAAGCCTAATCCCCCTTGTTCCACTGCATGGGAAACACTGGGCCAAGCTGTAGACTCTTCAGCAATCATCATGATACCTGCAAATCGGCTATAGGCCACTGTATTAAGCTTTCTAAAAAATTCTATGGCTTCTAAATTTTCTCGTCCACCATATTTGTTAGGTATATAATCGCCTTCACGTCCATAATCCAGATAAAGCATGGATGCAACTGCATCTACACGTAAGCCATCTATATGATATTTATCTAACCAAGAGAGGGCACTTGCTATCATAAAGAGAGAAACTTGAGGTTTCCCATAATCAAAAATAAGGGTTCCCCAATGAGGATGTTGAGACATTTTCTCGTCTTGCGCTTCATATAAGGCTTCTCCATCAAATTTTTCAAGAGCAAAAGCATCCTTTGGAAAATGGGCAGGTACCCAATCTAATATAACACCTATTTGATGGCGATGCATGGTGTCTACAAAATATTTAAAATCATCAGGTGTTCCATAACGACTGGTTGGAGCAAAATAACCTGTTACTTGATAGCCCCATGAACCATCATATGGATGTTCAATAATGCCCATTAATTCAATATGGGTATAGCCCATTTCTTTTACATACTTGGCTAAACTCTCTGCTGCTTCACGGTAAGTGTAAAACTCACCATTGGCATGACGCTTCCATGAACCAATATGTACCTCATAAATAGAAACTGCCTCTTTGTAATATGTGGAAGCTTCACGCTTTTCAAGCCATTTCTTATCCTTCCACTTATAAGGCTTCATTTCATAAATAACAGAAGCATTATCAGGTCTTAGTTGACAATAGGTAGCATAAGGGTCAGCTTTATAAAGTAGCTCATCCTTTTGAGTTTTTATCTCATATTTATAGGCTTCAAAAGAAGCAAGTTCTGGAACAAATAGCTCCCACACTCCTTGTTCTTCAATAAGGCGCATAGGGTGACGTCTACCATCCCAATTATTAAAGCTCCCCACAACGCTTACTCTTTTAGCGTGAGGTGCCCATACAGCAAAACGTACACCTTTCACTCCCTTTACTTCTTGGAAAGTAGCTCCCATCTTGTTGTATACTTCATAATCTGTACCTTGACCAAATAAATAAAGTTCAAAATCAGATAAGGTACATTCAAATTGATAAGGGTCTATATAAGACCATGCATTGCCTACTTCATCTTTACAAGATAGCTTGTACAAAAAAGTATTTTTGCGTGTTCCCATTATACCTTCAAATAAGCCCTTATCATCTACCCTTTTAAGGGGATAGGTCTTTGTATTATCTTCGCAAGCAACAACCGTCACTTCTATAGCCGTAGGGCAAAAAACACGTGCTACAAGCCGCATATGCCCATTTATCTCCACATGATGCATTCCTAAAAATTCATGTGGCTTCTTGCAGTTTCCTTCTTCTAAATTTTTTCTTTGCCCATTCATAGCAACAGTAGTAAATTCCATAATTTTTCACCCCTTTATACTATATTAATATATTTTTATTGTTTTTTCAATAATACAACCATTTTTTTACATTTATTCTTTCCTAGCTTGTCAAGGTTCCCAAAATTGTATATGCTTATAGAAACACGACTTGAAAGGAGTCCTATTATGGAAAATCAACACCACTATTTATCTATAGGCTTATCTTATGCTTATAGTCATTGTATAGATCGGTATTTAGCAGCTCTTACCCATCCACTTTTTTCATCTTTATCCTATTTAGATGAAGAAACTGCTACTCTTGCTAAAGAAGTGGAAACGATTTATCTTTCTCTCCCTTCTCTTCTTTCTGAAAATGTGACTATTAAGGCTACTTATGTTCAAAAGCTCATTGACCTTCGGCCTATTTTAGAACAGAAATACCGTACACTGACAGCTTATGAAAGGGAACTTACTCATCTTACTCTTGCTGCCAAAATGACTCTTTCTCCTTCTATGGAGGACAAAGCAGTTTTCGAAGCCAATTTAAATCAACTCCACAACTTTGATTTCCAGAAGCTAGCTGACGATTGTACTGATTTTGTTTTTCAAGAAAAAAATCTTCACAGGCGTCACGAACATGCTGCTCTCCTTCTTCCTTATGTGCCTATTCGTTTGACGAAAGATAATTTCATTTATTATATGGGTAAGAGTTTAAAGCAAATTCGTATTGAAGATACTGCTGAAAGTGCTACTTTTCTTACAGATATTTTAACTGAACTTTTTGAAGGAACCCAATTTCCTCAATACGGCCAACATTTTAAAGATATTGCCACCTCACTAACGGAACTTAAAGAGATGAGTGAACGGGAGGAATTCGAAGAAAACGTAGAACTCTTACAAGAAACCCTTGAAGGAAGCTTAGACTTGGTAGAAGCTTTCTATGAAGTAATCTGTGCTTTATGCACTTTCTTTTTACTGGAAGATTCTAGTTTTAAGGTCTTAACAGACCTTCATCCTAGTTTTTATGATCTCTATTACTCTGTAAAGACGATTTTAGAAGGAAGTGAGGACAAAGAACTCTTTGCCTCCACCTTACCTGAACGTGTAGAAGAGATTACAGCCTCTTTAGAAAAATCTTACTTAAAAGCCTGTCAAAAGGCTACTTCTTCTCCTCTTTTTTCTCTACTACAAACAACTTTACAGATGCGTCTTGACTACGTCTTTGGCTTTGACATGTCACCAAAACCTCTTACCCTTACTCAAGCAGCACCTATCTTTGAAACCTTCCTCATCAAACTTCGGGAAAGACTCGATCATCTTTCTAATGTGGAACGTAAACTACGTATGCAATCTTTAATGGGTATTGTTCCCTTTGTTATGTCTGAAGAAACCTTTCATACCTATATGGTACAAGCTTTTCACTCTACAAAGGAGTCCCACTCCCTCTTAGTGGCAGTTATGTATCTCACAACGGTGCTCGAACAATGTGGCTATTATGGCGAACCTACTGAAGAAGAGCATATTTTGCTAGAAGATGAACCTTTCTTATAAAAAACTACCTTCTAAGAAGAGTATTCTTTCTTCTTAGAAGGTAGTTTTTCCTTTCCTAATAAATACACTCGTTATATCCTTTTTAAATAGGGCCAAATTTTTCTAGCTTGCCGCCAAGCTTTGCGTGTGGAATGCTTAAGAAATCTTAATCCCCATTTAGCTACCTCATTTAAGCCTACAACAAGTGTAGCTGAAATGAGTATTTTTAACCATACAACGAATGGAAGAGGTTCTGCACTAAAGAACTGGCTCATCCCTTGCACCATTGTAATATGAAACCCCATGGTTATAATGAGTGTCCATAGAACCCATTTGTTCTTAAAAAAGTTAGGGAAAATACTTCCTGTCCCAAACTCACGACAATTCAAAGCATTAAAAAGGGTGCTAAATACAAAAAGACTAAAAAGAGCCGTCTGTGCCTTTATAGGCTCATCTGCTGCTACACCTAAATAATTATATTTTAACTGAAGTAAAAGTAGACTACTAATAATTGTGCTATTGATTAAAATAGACCGTACCATGTAGGTATTTATAATATTGGCCTTTTTAGGAATAGGTTTTCGCTTCATGACTGTCTCTCGAATAGGCTCTAAGCCTAATACTAAAGCAGGTGGGCCATCCATAATAATATTCATCCATAAAAGTTGAATCGTGGTAAATGGCATAGGATGGTTCATAAGTTGGGTTAAGATCGCTACTACAAAGGCAATAATATTAACCGTTAATTGAAACTGAATAAAGCGTTGAAAATTATTATAGATCCCTCTTCCCCATTTAATTGCCTCTACAATTGTCCCAAAGCTATCATCAGTCAAAATAATGTCTGCTGCGTTTTTGCTAACCTCTGTTCCAGCAATCCCCATAGCTATCCCTACATCTGCTTTTGTAAGAGCTGGTGCATCATTGATGCCATCTCCTGTTACTGCCACGACTTGTCCCTGCCTTTGCAATGCCTTAACAACACGAAGTTTTGTATCTGGCGTGGAACGTGCGACAATACTAATGGTTTTTAGCTCCTTGGCCAATTCTTCCTCATTTAAGTTCTCAATAGCGTTCGCTTCTACTGCACGTTTACCTTTTCCTACAATGCCTATTTGCTTTCCTATTGCAATAGCTGTTTGGAGATTATCCCCTGTTAGCATTTTTGTCTCAATCCCCCCCTCAGCAGCACAAGCAACAGCTTCTTTGACTCCTGGACGAATAGGGTCACTAATGGCTACAAATCCACTAAAGACTAATTCATGCTGCCATTTCTCCTTTTGTATGCTTTCCGGATTGATCGTTTCTTCTCCATAGGCTAATGCTAATACACGCAAAGCTTCTCCTTGCATAAGTCCCATCTGGTAGCTAATATAAGTTCGTCGTTCAGGTGTTAGCTCTTGGAGCTGTTCCCCCTTCTTTTCATAGCGACACTGTTCCAAAATAACCTCTGGCGCACCTTTGGACAAAATTTTATAATGCTTTCCCTCTTTTACAACAGTCATCATAAACTTATTTTGGGATTGAAAGGGGATACGATAAGCCATTTTTGCTTCCTGTCTTAATTGGGCATAGGGATAATTTCTACACAAATGAAGCAGTGCACCTTCTGTTGCACTCCCTATATACCGCTCTTGACCATGAAACATTTCTAAATCTGCTGTGTTATTAAGAATGCAATTTTCAACAAAATGACGGGGCATGTCCTTTGGTGTGATATAACCCCCCTCACAATAAAGGTGAGCAACCTGCATCTTATTTTGGGTTAATGTCCCTGTTTTATCACTACAGATCACACTAATAGAGCCAATTGTTTCACAGGCCTCCTTTTTACGGACTAAAATATGGATACTGGCCATCTTCTTCATCATAATCCCTAATGTAATATTAATCATTGTATTAAGCCCCTCGGGGACAGCTGCTACAATAAGGGCTACACATAGAATAAATGCGGTTTTTATATCAGGAAAATGTGTTTGTAAAGGATAGAGGGAATGAACAAAATCCCTTAAACTCCCCCATTGAAGGTGCAGTGTACTTGCTTTAGCAATTTGAAAAAACATATAAATAAAGAGACAGCCTGCTATTGCTGTAGAAATCTTTGAAATGGTTTTCCCTAAATCATTCATTTTAATTTCTAAAGGGGTATCTCCTTCACGTTCACCCAGCTCCTTGGCAATATGCCCCATCTCCGTTTCATCTCCTGTGTTGGTAATGACCATACTTCCTTGTCCACAGGCTACTAAAGTCCCACCAAAAAGCATATTATACTGCTTAGCTGGTATAGGATCTTGCCAAATTATCCGGCCTTCTCTTTCTAGCCTTTCTTGTTTAACAAGACCTGGCTTCTTTTTAACATCGTCAGCCTCCCCCGTTAACATATCCTCTCTCACCTTTAAATCTATAGCTTCTAAAAGCCTCCCATCAGCAGGTACTCTATCTCCTGCCTCTAAAAAGACAATATCTCCTGGTACCATTTCATTTTTAGGTAAAAGGACCTTCTGTCCATCTCTTAATACCTTCACTTCACATTCATCCATCATCTGTGTTAAAGCCGCTGCTGCTTTTTTTGATTTGCTTTCTGTAAGGAGCCCGATCATAATCCCTAAGAGAACAGCAAAACAAATACCTATGGCATCATCATATTCTCCTATCAAAAGACTTAGAGCTGATGCTATCAGTAAAATCACAATAAGCTGTTGGGATAATGCCTCTCCCAATTCTTGTAACAGACTTTTCTCCTTAGGTGGGGTTAAAATATTGAAGCCTACCTGTTGTAACCTTTTTTTTGCTTCTTGGCTTGTAAGTCCTTGTTGCTTGTCCACCTCCAGCTCTCGTAATACTTGAGTAACCTCCTGTGTATAATACTTTTTATTCATAGTTTCCTCCTTCATTTATCACTTGTTTCTCTCTTCCTATGTATATACACTTTAGGGCCCTTCTATGTCCAAAAAACAAAAAAGGCTTTGCTTTAAGAAGTTCCCTCTCTATTTGACAAGGGTCACTTCACTGAAAACAAAGCCTTTTTATTATCTTTCTCTCAAAATAACCGGATTATAAATTTTTAAATGCTGTAGCCATCATTAATTTAATACGATTTAACTGATTAACATTGGACGCTCCAGGATCATAATCGACTGTCACAATATTAGAACTTGGGTAAACTCGCCTTAACTCTTTGACCATCCCTTTTCCTGTCACATGATTGGGTAAACATCCAAAGGGTTGCATACAAATAACGCCATTTACTTTTTCCTCTAATAGACTGATAATCTCACCTGTTAGAAACCAACCTTCTCCCATCTGATGACCTAAAGACATAATCTCACCAGCTTTTTTTGCCAAATGGGTAATGGGATGAGGAGGATGAAAGCGATTACTTTTTGCTAAAACCTCTTTCATATACTGTCTTTTTTGCTCCAGATAAGAAATGGCAATCTGACCTCCTAGCCTTCCTTTTAAAGACTTTTCTAAGAAACGATCTTTAAAGAACTGGTTGTAGGCCGAATAAAGGAAGAAATCCAGAAGGTCTGGCATAACTGCTTCTCCGCCTTCTTGCTCAATAATCTCTACAGCATGATTATTCGCTTCTGGATGAAATTTGACTAAAATCTCTCCGACTAATCCCACCTTAGGTTTTACCTCATCTTTAAGTTCCAGTGCATCGAATTCTTTTACTATGGCGGCTACATTATTCTTAAAGGTGCTTCGACTACCTGTACGTACGTTTTCCTTGCCCTTTTGTACCCATTTTTCATAAAGCGCGTTGGCCGCTCCAGGTGTCAGCTCATAGGGACGTGTACGGTATAAAACACGCATCAGCAAATCACCGTAGAGAAGAGCCATAACTGCTTTATTCATCATGCTAGGGGTGAGGGAAAAACCAGGATTGTCTTCTAACCCTGAAGCATTTAAAGAAATAACTGGCACTTCATGAAAACCACATTCGTCTAATGCCTTACGTAAGAATCCTATGTAGTTGGAAGCCCTACAGCCTCCCCCTGTCTGAGTAATGATAAGAGAGGTATTATGAATATCATATTCCCCACTCTTTAAGGCTCTTATAAACTGCCCAATAACAATAATTGCAGGATAACAGGCATCATTATTGACATATTTAAGTCCTTCTTCTATATCTTCTCGCGTGGTATCAGCTAACAGTTTAAAACGATACCCTGAGGTGTTAAACATTTCTTCCAAAAACTGAAAATGAATAGGGGACATCTGAGGACCTAAGAGGGTATGCTTCTTTTTCATCTGCTTCGTAAAAATCACTCGCTCTTTAACCTTTTTCGTCATTTCCTTCTTGCACAATTTTTTTCTTTCCTCCATAGCTGCCTTTAAGGAGCGAATACGAATTTTGATAGCGCCTAGATTACTTCCTTCATCGATTTTAATCAAGGTGTAAATCTTTCCTGCTGTCTCTAAAATTTCTTGCACTTGATCAGCTGTGACGGCATCCAAGCCACAGCCAAATGAAGTCAATTGAACAAGTTCTAAATTCTTTTGCTTACTGACAAAACTAGCTGCACGATACAAACGGTTATGATAAGACCATTGATCCAGTACACGAAGTGGTCTTTGAACAGTTCCTAAATGTGCCACAGAATCCTCTGTCAAAACAGCTAGACCTTCTGCCGTAATCAAACGTGTAAGACCATGATTTATTTCAGGGTCCATATGATAAGGTCTCCCACTTACAACAAGTCCCTGTACTCCCTCTTGACGCATCCAGGCTAAGGTTTCCTCCCCTTTAGCTGCAATATCTGCTTTAAATAGCTGAAGTGCCTCATAGCCTTTGGTCACTGCCTCCTTAATTTCTTTGGAGGACAACTGAAATTCCTTTAATTCTTCTATAAGCTGTTTGGTTACCATCCGTTCATCATTTAAATTAAGAAAAGGGTATTTAAAAATAAATCCAGGATGCCTCATCTCATCCACATTATTCTTTATAACCTCTGGATAGGAGGTAACGATAGGACAATTATAGTGATTATCACTTTTCAAGTCTTCTTGTCTCTCATAAGGTATAGAAGGATAAAAAATAAATCGTACACCCTTTTCTACTAAGTCTATAATGTGTCCATGGGTAATCTTAGCAGGATAACAAACAGATTCGGAAGGAATAGTAGCTATACCCTTTTCGTAAATCTTTTTATTAGAAACACTAGAAAGCTGTACCCTAAACCCAAGATAGGTAAAAAAACTATGCCAAAAAGGATAATTCTCATATATATTAAGGACTCTTGGGATTCCTACTAGCCCTCGAGGAGCCTCCTCAATAGGTAAACTATCATAAGCAAAAACTCTTTTATACTTATAATCTACTAGATTAGGAATATCTCCTTCTTGATATTTATTGCCATTCATTTTTTCGCATTTATTACCATAGATAAAACGTCTCCCATCACTTAGCTCATTAACTGTCAAAAGGCATCTATTTTCACACCCTTTACAACGAGAAGGGGTCTTAATCATGGAGAGTTCTGTAAGATCTTTTAAACCCAAAAGTGTACTTGGCTTCCCATGATAATGCTCCTTAGCTATGAGGGCTGCCCCATAGGCTCCCATCAAACCAGCAATACTGGGTCTAATCACCTCTTTGCCTAAGATAAGCTCGATTGCCCTTAAAACAGCTTCATTATAAAAGGTTCCCCCTTGTACCACTATATCTCCTTGTATTTCTTCTGCACTTCGAAGTTTAATAACCTTATAAAGGGCATTTTTTATAACAGAATAGGAGAGGCCTGCTGAAATATCCCCTACTGTTGCACCTTCTTTTTGTGCTTCTTTAACCTTGGAATTCATAAATACTGTGCAACGTGTTCCTAAATCTACAGGAGCCTTTGCCTGAAGGGCTGCCTCAACAAACTCCTCAAGGCTCATGCCTAGAGATTGGCTAAACATCTCAATAAAAGAACCACATCCTGAGGAACAGGCCTCATTTAAAATAACAGACTGTACCACGCCCTCTTTGGTACGAATACACTTCATATCCTGTCCCCCAATATCCAATATGAATTCTACCTGAGGACTAAAATGCTGGGCTGCCTTATAATGGGCTATGGTTTCTACTTCACCTACATCTACCTTAAAGGTATTCTTGATAAGGGCTTCTCCATATCCTGTAACACAACTGTTGCGAATCACAGCCCCTTCTGGTAATAGACGATAAAGTGCTTTTAACTTATCTTCTACTAATTTAAGAGGATCTCCCTTGTTGCTTCCATAAAAAGAGTAAATCAATACGCCTTCTGGATCCATGAGTACTAATTTTGTAGTAGTAGAACCTGCATCTATCCCTAAGAAAAGATCTCCTTGATAAGTCTCTAGCTGACCTTCTGTAACCCTATGCTTCGTATGTCTCTTTCGAAAGGCCAACCTCTCCTCTTCTGTTTCAAAAAGAGGTTGTAAGCTACACTTCATACTAAAGCTCTGCCCTAAATCTTCTATTCTATTTAAAAGGTCTTCTAGGAAAATACTGTCCTCCTTTTGAGCTAAAAGCGCTGCTCCTAAGGCTACAAACAGTTGGGGCTTTTGAGGTAAAATCACCTCTTCATCCTTTAAGTGAAGGGTTTTAATAAAGCGCTCCCTCAATTCAGATAAGAAAAAGAGTGGTCCACCTAAAAAAGCAATCTTCCCTTTAATAGGCTTACCACAAGCTAAAACACTAATTGTTTGATTGACAACAGCTTGAAAAATAGAAGCCGCAATATCTTCTTTGGCTACACCTTCATTAATAAGAGGTTGCACATCCGTCTTGGCAAATACACCACACCTTGCTGCAATAGGATAAATGACTTTATGCTTTTTAGCTAGTTCATTTAAGCCTGTTGCATCAGTCTCCAATAATGTGGCCATTTGATCAATAAAGGCTCCTGTCCCTCCAGCACAACTCCCATTCATTCGTTGCTCCAAAGTGTCTAAAAAATAGGTGATTTTACCGTCTTCTCCACCTAATTCTATCGCTACATCTGTTTGAGGAATATACCGCTGAACCGCCTCTGTACAGGCTATAACTTCTTGTACAAATTGAAGCTTTAAAAGCTGTGCCAGCTCCATGGCACCTGAACCTGTAATCACCACTTGAACTTCTCTATTACCTACAATTTCTTTACTCTCTTGTAAAATATGTAATAAAGTCTTTCGTATATCCGAAAAATGCCTTTCATAGTGTGAGTAAATGAGTTCTAGCTCTTTATCTAAAAGAGCTACCTTTACTGTAGTTGATCCAATGTCTACACCCAAATACAAGTTTTGCTTCATCCTTCAACACCCCATTACAATAAAAATAATCGCTATTTAAATTTAATTTATATGTTCCAATAAACTGTAATAGTCTATCTATATTATTTGTTTTGAATTATTTTGTCTTATATATTATAGCCTCAATTTTTCTCCTTGTATAGGGAATGTTTTGCTCCCTTTTATTCCCAATCTCTACTCTATTTAATAAACTTACTACCCCCATTGAAGACATGATCGCCATTACTCAAGCAAATGTTGTAAAAATCCAATAGTGGCATTGTGGAACATATTCGTAATTTATCTGCTATGAGTGAAGAAGTCTCCACTCAATCAAAAAAAACAGTAGCTATTCAGCTACTTAGCTACACCAGTTGCCAACAAATTATGGATGCCATGAAAGATTTATTAAGTACTGCTCTATCTATTACAAAATAGTTTTTTAGACCTTAGTGATTTCAATGTGCTTTACTTTATTAAAAAAGTGGTATCCTATACAAAGGCCCCCTTGTTTTGAACCGTCCCCCAATGTTAGATTTTTAGATCTAACATTTGGGGGGATCAAACAAGGGAGCCTTTTTTATTCTTATTTCATCAAATGCTCTAAACGTTCTAATACGACTTGAAGCATATCTTGATATTTCTGGCGTTTTGCTTTTTCTTCTTCAATCAGCTTCTCAGGTGCTTTAGCTACAAACCCCTGATTGGAAAGCTTTTTGTCAACGCGCTCCACTTCTGCTTCTAATTTTTGTTTTTCTTTCTTTAAACGTTCTAGCTCTTTCTCAATATCCACAAGCTCTGCAAAAGGAATATATAAAGTAGCTTGAGGCACTACCACTGAAACAGCATCACTTTCAATCCCTATTGTATCCTTTTGAATGGCTACCTCTGAAGCAAAACCTAACACACTAAAGAACACCTTTCCTCTCTCAAAGATATCCCGTGTTTTAGCATCCTCTGATACAACAAATACTTTTGCCTTACGAGAAGGTGGAACATTCATTTCACTTCTCAAGTTACGAATATTACGTACTGCTCCTTTTAGAAGCTCAATTTCTTCTTCATCTGCTTTAAAGTCCCATTCCTCTTTAAAGGTTGGCCAGCTAGAAAGCATAATGGTTTCTTCTCCTTCTTGAAGACTCATAAAAATCTCTTCTGTAATAAATGGAATATAAGGGTGTAGCATTTTTAAAACGTGAATCATTACAGTCTTCAAAGTCCAAAGGGCTGCTTTTCGTGAAGCATCCTCTTTATTGTAAAGACGTGGTTTGACCATTTCAATATACCAGTCACAGAATTCTTCCCATGCAAAATCATAAAGCTTTTGAACAGCGATACCTAAATCGTATTTATCCATGTTCTCTGTCACTTCTTTAGCAAGAGAATTCACCTTAGAAAGAATCCAACGATCCGCTGCAGTTAATTCTTCCTCCTCAACTGTAAGATTAATATCTTCTCCTTCAAAGTTCATGAGGATAAAACGCGTAGCATTCCATAATTTATTTCCAAAGTTACGGTTAGCCTCTACTCTTTCATAATAGAAACGCATGTCATTGCCTGGTGCATTCCCTGTTACAAGTGTGAGTCTTAAAGCATCTGCGCCATATTTATCGATGACTTCTAATGGGTCAATTCCATTGCCTAAGGATTTACTCATTTTACGTCCTTCAGAGTCCCTTACCAGTCCATGGAATAAGACATCTTTAAAAGGTATCTCACCCATTTGTTCAATACCTGAGAAGACCATACGGATAACCCAGAAAAAGATAATGTCATAACCTGTTACCAAAACACTGGTAGGATAGAAATGAGCCAGTTCCTCTGTCTTTTCTGGCCAACCTAAAGTAGAGAAAGGCCATAAAGCTGAACTAAACCAGGTATCTAGAGTATCTTCATCTTGTACAAATTGTGTACTCTGACATTTTGGACAGTTATGAGGCTCATCTTTAGCAATAACAATCTCTCCACATTCTTGACAATAATAAGCTGGAATACGATGTCCCCACCAAAGCTGACGAGAAATACACCAGTCTCTAATATTTTCAAGCCAATTGTAATAGGTCTTTTCAAAACGTTTAGGCACTAAATTCATTTCACCATTTCTTACTGCTTCTATGGCAGGCTTAGCCATCTCTTCCATCTTCACAAACCATTGGGCTTTAATCATAGGCTCTATAATTGTTTTGCAACGGTCATGTGTGCCTACATTATGGGTATGAGGCTCTATTTTTACTAGAAGGCCTTCCACTTCTAAGTCACTCACAATAGCTTTTCTGGCTTCATAACGATCCATTCCAGCATATTTTCCTGCTAGATTATTCATGGTTCCATCGTCATTCATCACACAGATTTGAGGAAGATTATGGCGTTGCCCTACTTCAAAGTCATTAGGATCATGGGCAGGTGTAATTTTTACAACACCTGTTCCAAACTCTTGATCTACATAGCTATCAGCAATGATAGGAATCTCTCTATCTGTTAATGGCAATTTGATCATCTTGCCGATTAAATGTTTGTAACGTTCATCCTCTGGGTTAACAGCTACAGCAGTATCTCCCAGCATGGTTTCTGGACGAGTGGTAGCTAACTGGATAAATTCATCACTACCAACAATAGGGTAACGCAGGTGCCAGAAACTGCCTTCTTTTTCTGCATGTTCTACTTCTGCATCAGAGATAGAGGTACCACATACAGGACACCAGTTAATAATGCGAGAGCCTCTATAGATATACCCTTTTTCATAAAGCTTAATAAAAACTTCTTGAACTGCTTTTGAGCAGCCTTCATCCATAGTAAAACGTTCACGTTCCCAATCGCAAGAGCTTCCTATTTTCTTCAGCTGACTAATGATACGACCACCGTATTGTTCTTTCCATTTCCATGCACGCTCTAAGAAACCTTCACGCCCAATGTCTTCTTTGGTAATACCTTCTTTTAGCATTTGCTCTACAATTTTTACCTCTGTGGCAATGCTGGCATGGTCTACCCCTGGAACCCAAAGGGTATTATAACCTTGCATACGTTTGTAACGTGTTAGAATATCCTGAAGGGTATTATCAAGGGCATGTCCCATATGCAATTGTCCTGTAATATTTGGGGGTGGCATCACAATGGTAAAAGGTTCCTTCTCCCTATCTACCTCCGCATGAAAATAGCCCTTATCTACCCATTTTTGATACAATCTTTCTTCTACTTGATTGGGATCATATACTTTTTCTAATTCTTTCATCGTATCCTCCTTATTTTATCTTATTAACATCAAAAAGACTAAGCCTATTGCTACTATCACTAGGCCTGCTAATCGCACTGCAATAATGGCTCCTTGGGCCAAGATTTCCATCTCTTCTTGATCTTCTTTATCCAGTTTTGTCTTAGCAAAAACAATCCTTCTCGCTCCTAAGGTAATACCTAGACCTATACAAAGCAAAACAAAACCAATTAATTGCATGGAAAGCCTCCTTATTTTTCCCAATAAAAAGAGCTTTTTCATCCTCTTAAATAAGGACGAAAAAGCTCGCGGTACCACCTTAATTTTTTGTTTTTCAACAAAACACTCAAGCGCTGTAACGGGCTAACCCGCTATTTCTTACTTATTTTCAGAAATAGAGCTCCAAAGCTACCTTCTAATAGCCTGATACGTAAGAAGACTTTCAGCGTCATCATCTTCTCTCTCTAGTCGTCGTACTATTATACTCCTCTTTGTCATTGCTTCTCATTTATTGGATTACTTCATATTTTAGGCATCTTTGGGCAATTTGTCAAGAGGTGCTCCAGTACGGGCACTATACTCCTTTAGCTTACTATTTATAAAATCTCTTGCCTCAGGTTCTTCTTGCAAAGCAAAAACCTCTTTCCATAAATCACCTTCATAGCTTTCCATGATTTGAAGCTGCTCCATTGTTTTGTAGCGGTCCTCTTCTATTGTTTTTAAGCTACTCACTTTTTTATTTGTCAGTAACCAATCTGAGAGATTTTCAATATAGTCAATCTCTATACCTTTAGCATGGATAATCTCTAACATTTCTTCTTCCACATCCGAAAGGGTATGGTTAAAACGCGCATACTTCTTTTCATTATCTTTGTTTTTTAGATAGCGACTATAATACATCTCTAACTTAGCCGCACTATCTACTCCTAGCTTTTCATATTGAAACTCTAAATAACGCACTTGATGAAAATAGCGGATTTTGGTTTTATTCATAAAACGGACTGCTTTTTGCTGTAATAATGTATTCTTTTTTAATTCTTTCTCTATACGTTCCTTTGCGTAAAGCATCCCTCCTACAAAAACAACTAAAGCACAACCAAAAACACTTAGATATACCCATATTTCTTCTCTTAATGCTTGCATATAACCAAAGGTCATGAGAAGCCCTACGCCTATTATAATGATAAAAAAGATACTAAAAACCTTTAAAAAACCATAACCCTTTATAAGTGCTTCTCTTTCTTCTAAAAGTTCTTCTCTCTCCTCATCTAAATAGTACATATTTCTTTCAGACTCTTTCTTTTTGTTTTCACAATATTGCATTTCACGAATTAGTTCGGGCAGCTCTGCTTCATACTGCGAAATGATAAAAAGTGCCTTATTATTTTTAACTAATCGGCCTTTTAAAACCTGTTTTTTCTCTTCAATATCCTTAGCTCTACTTGCTAGAAGACTAAGCTTCTCAACATCTTCCTTTTTAAGGGAATCAAACTTTTTAATTTCTTGCTCCCTACGTTCTAAATCCTTTATATATTCTTGAATACGTTGCTTTTTTACAAATAATTCACTGAGTTCTTCAAATAGCTGTTCTACTGTTCGAAGTGGCTTATCCAGTTGAATGGCTCTCTCGCGTTTGAAGGGTCTAAAAAAACCTTTAAAGAATCCCATTTTTTCCTCCTAACTTTTTACGTGCATTTTTCTTTATCATAGCATGTTTTTTACCATTTTCCTACACTTATCCTCTGAGAGACAATAGAAAAGACCCCTAGTTTTTCCTAGAGGTCTAATTCTCTGTTATTAAAATACTTTTCCTAAAACATCACCTAATTTGGCACCATCATCTTCTTGTGTCATGTATTGTTCCAAATCATTATTATCTACTTCTTCAACTACTTCTTTCATACTTAAAGAAACTTTTTTGTTTTCTTTATCAATATTAAGAATTTTCACTTTTACTTCTTGACCTATTTCAAGTACTTCTTCTGCAGATTTAATACGCTTTTCTGTAATTTGTGAAATATGAATAAGTCCTTCCACATTTGCACTAATGGCTGCAAAAGCACCAAAGCTTGTGAAACGTGTAATTTTTGCAGTAACGATCTCATCTTTTTCAAGATTAACTACTTCTAATTGCCATGGATCTGCTGTAATATCTTTTAAGCGAAGAGAAACTTTACCTGTTTCAGGATTAACAGCAAGTACTGTTACTTCTACCTTTTCTCCTTCTTTAACAACATCTGAAGGATGCTTAATGCGTACCCATGATAAATCTGTATTGTGAACTAAACCTTCTACGCCACCTAAATCGACAAAAGCGCCATATGGCATAAGTTTAGTAATCGTTCCTGCATACTTCTCACCTTCTACTAATTGAGCTAATCGCTCTTTCTTAAGGCCTTGAGCTTTTTCAGCAGCAATACGTTTACCTGATAATACAAGTTTTTTAGTTTTTGGTACAAACTCTATAACTTCAACTTCTATATCTTGTCCTACATATTTTGAAAGATCTTCAACATATGTATTACTGATTTGTGAAGCAGGAATAAAGGCACGCATCCCTTTAACAGGTGCTACAACCCCACCCTTTACAACCTCTTTAATACGTACGGTAAAGACTTCTTTATTATCTACTAAAGCTTGTACATCTTCTAAAGCTGTTTCAGCTTCTGCACGTCTTTTAGAAACAAGAACATTACCTTCTCCGTCATCTACTTTCATAACATATACTTCAAATTCATCACCCATATGAACGTCTTCTTTTTCAACGTCTTCATAGGAATATTCATTCCAAGGAATAAGTCCGTCTGTATGATAGCCAATATTAACTACCACACCTCCATCTTGTACTAAAGCTACTTTTGCTTTAAGAATGTCACCTCTATATATACGTGTCATTGACTTATCAATTTCAGCCATCAAGTCAGCCATGGTGAGATTATTTTCATCCATCTTTGAATTCCTCCTTAATTATCTCTCAATATACCTTTTCTATTATACACACTTTGGAATTAAAAATATAGTATATTTAAAAGTTTTTATGCAATAATTTATAGCCTTTTACATTATAACCTCCTCTTTTTTCCATTAAAGTTTGCTTCATTGCTATTTACACCCTACCCCTATTTCCCATATTAAAACATAGAAAAACTGAGCTATTTTATTTTTTCATGAAGTTCACTTAAATATTCCCAACGTTCCATCTTATATGCTAAGTCACTTTCTAATTTTTCTTTTTTAATAGTTAGTTCCTGCAATTTACTAAAATCCGTAGCATATTGAAGAATGGCTTCTTCTATTTCTTGTAGGCTTGTTTCCAGTTGCTCAATGTCTTCATCTATCTTCTCGTACTCTATCTTTTCTTTAAAGGTCATTTTAAGCTTCTGTGTAGCTTCCTTTGCTTTTTGTTCCTTATAAAGGGTGCTTCCCTCTTTATCTGATTTTGAAACACTTTCTTTACTTTCTCCCTGTGTTAACTGTCTGGCATGATAATCACTATAATTCCCCGGGCAATTGATTATTTTTCCTTCTGCTTCAAAAGCAAAAATTTTTTCTGCCATTCGATCTAAAAAGTAGCGATCATGTGAAACTGCAATAACTGGTCCATCAAATTCATCAATATAGTCTTCTAACACTTGCAAAGTATAAATGTCTAGATCATTGGTGGGCTCATCCAAAAGAAGGACATTTATGTCCTCCATAAGAACACTTAAAAGGTATAGACGCCTGCGCTCTCCACCCGATAATTTGCCTATAGGCGTATAATGCATAGAAGCTGGAAAGAGAAACCTTTCTAACATCTTACTAGCAGAAATCAAAGTACCATCTGCTGCGCGAATAAACTCCGCCTTTTCCTTGATATAATCCATCACGCGCATTTCTTGCTTCATTTCTTTGTTCTCTTGGGTATAATAGCCTATCCTAACTGTTTCACCTATTTGAATCTCTCCCCGATCACAAGTAAGTTGCCCTGTTATGAGATTGAGTAAAGTGGATTTACCCACCCCATTTTTCCCCACAATTCCAATACGATCTCCCCTTAACACTGTATAGGTCAGGTCATCTATCACCACTTGCTTGTTAAAAGCCTTATGGACTTCTTTCAGTTGAATAATTTTTTTGCCTAATCGACTGGTACTAAGGCCCAATTCTAGGCTTTGTTTACCGCCACCCCCTAAACTTTCCTCCAATTCATAAAAGCGATCTTGTCTAGCCTTTTGCTTGGTTCGTCTGGCTTCTACACCTTTGCGCATCCACTCTAATTCTTTTTTATAAAGAGATACCCGTTTCTCCCGTAAGCGCTCTTCAATACTCTCACGCAATGCTTTTTGCTCTAAAAACGCTTCGTAATTCCCCTCATAACGATACAGTTTACCTCCCTCTAGTTCTACAATTTTATTGGCTATTCGGTCTAGGAAATACCGATCATGAGTTACCATAAGCAAAGCTGTCTTCTTAGCTTTTAATTTTTCTTCAAGATAATCGATCGTTTCATTATCAAGATGATTAGTGGGTTCATCTAATAGGAGTAAATTACAAGGTCGAATTAAAACCCCTGCCAAAGCTATCTTTTTTCGTTGTCCTCCAGATAACTCTGAAATTTTTTGACTAAATTGGGTAATCCCTAACTGCATTAAAACAGCCTTGGCTTCACTTTCTAATTGCCAAGCCTCTAAGGCATCCATCTTCCCATTTAAACTTATTAGTTTTTGCTGTAAAATCTCATTTTCTGGTTCTCTTTCAATGGCCTCTACCGTTAATTCATAGTCTCTTAAAACCCTCATGACCTCTGATTCACCTTTAAAGACTTGTTCTAATACCGTTGACTGCTCATCAAACAAAGGATTTTGTGGTAAATACTCCATGCGTAGCGCATTAGAAGTGGCTAATTCACCACCTTCCGGTATCTCTATCCCTGCTATTATCTTAAGTAAGCTACTTTTTCCTGTTCCATTTAATCCTATAATACCCATTTTATCTTGACTATCTATTGTTAAAGAAAGGTCCTCAAATAAAACCTTTTCGCCGTAAATCTTCTTAAGTCCTTGAGCAGATACTAAAATCATTGACATTCCTCTTTCTCTTTACAAAATATGTACTTTTACTATACCAATATTTCTTCTATAATAAAAGACCTCTTAAGAAAGTAGACTAACATCTACATTTCTTTCGTTAGGTACTCCTAGGTTCCCTTCAACCCTGACAAAAAAAGGTCAGCCGACCACCCTCCTGCATACAACAGAGGGTAATCCCCATAGTCTAGAAAAGTAAAAAACGCTTTTTTCTAGACTATAAAAAGGAGTTATAGGTTTAAGTCTTTGCCCTAACCCACTAACTCCTCTCAGTACCCCACTTTTATATTTTAATAGCTCCATTCTATTATACCTTATTATAGCTTTGGAGTTTTTCAATACAAGACATCTTTCCACTCGAGGCTTTTCTATACGTACTAAAGCTATATATAATAGCTCCTAATGTCCCATAAAGGATATCCTCCATGGTATCTTGTAAACTCCCTAATTGGGTATAACTCCCTAGCAAGGTATCTGAAGAAAATTCAAAAATCTCCCACACTGCAGCTCCTGCAAGAGAGACAATTCCCATAAATAAGGCAATAAAAAGCCATTTATGATGACTAATAAGAAGGCCTTCCTTATCCAGACATAGGAGAATTAAAAGACCTATATAGCTGAGTAAGATCCCTGAGGTAAAATGCAACATCATATCCCACCAAAAAAAGTAATCATAGCATCTTAAGTAAGCGCCTAACCATTGAGAACAAAAGATGAAGAGATGATAGCCCAACAAAGCATCTGGTGTTATGCGTAGTTTAGATAACCTCGTAAAAACTTCAGGTAGAAAGGTAAGCAAGAGACTTCCAAAAAGTAATCCTACCTTATCCCAATTCCCCTTTACTAACTCCATCACACCACTGAGTATAAAGAATAAACGTGAGCTATAAATCATCCCTTTTATCCAAAACATTCTGTCTCTCCTTACTTGTCTTTTATCTAGTCATTCATAGTGTCCATTAATAAAAGTTGGCTATTTGTACATTCTTTCCCTGTTTCCTTGTTTATATGTAAAAAATCTATATTTTGTTCTGGATGAAAGGACACCCAGTAAGCTGGGATCAAATGAACAAATCCACAGATTTCACACTTGTAAAAATAATTATCCATTTTTTCTCTCCTTGTTTTGTGACGTATTTTCCTTTAGGATATCCTTACGTATCAAATTCCCAATAGAGCATATATTTTACGCTTTTTACAATACGGGTAATCTTGGGAGGAGGTAATCCCTCCTTAATTTGTTCTAAGTCTATAGGATACTCTCTTTTGATAAAACGCAAAAGCTGTAATCCCTTTTGTGGTTTGACTTAATAAATACATATTTCAGTAAATGCCATGGATAACCCTCCTTTATTTATATTATACCTTAAGGAATACCATATAAACATATCTCATTCCTTAATAAAATTAAAATAATCTTACCATTTTTATAACTTCAGGCGAAAAAGGAGATTTTCTCATACTAAAATGACACGAACCTACCTATTGCATTCCTATGATAAACGTTGTAACTCATGTTATAAATAAAGGTATTCATCCTTATGTAAATGCTGAATAATCTTTAAAATATTAGGTTATACTAGGATTACATCTTAATTTGAACCGTTAAGATGTGGCAGCATCCAAAGAAACACCTTATAATACATCCATCATTTTTAAGGACCTTATCTCTTTCAACTTCTACCAAGAAGTTGAAAACCTACCCAACCTCAAAAAACCTCTCCTACACCAAGAGAGGTTTTTTACTAGTCACTAATAAAACCAAAATTATTAGAAAAAAATATACACTTAATCTTTTTTTTGTTTTAAAATATAAAAAGATATATTATTATTTGTAAACAAAGGAGATTATTATGTTTGAGTTAAAAAAAGTTTTATGTATCATTTGGAGCATAAGTCTTTGCTTTCTCGTTGGTTGCAGCACCACGTCTCCCTCTCCTTCTTCTGGAGTTAATCCTGCTGTTTCCTCCTCCCCTTCATCTGTAACTGAAACTCCCGTTTCCTCCTCACCTTCTCCTATTCAAGAAGTTGAGCCACTTCCTAGTCCATCTATTGAGACCTCTTTTGCCATTCCAAGTCCAGAACCACTCCCTGCTCCTGTCTTTCCTGAAAATTCGCCAGCTGCTCTTCATGGAGCCTTACATATTGAAGGACGTCAACTTATGGATGCTCATAATAATACCTTTCAGCTTAGAGGCGTTAGTACCCATGGTATTCAGTGGTTTGGTTCCTTTATCAACGAAAGCTCCTTTAAGCATCTTAAGGAAGATTGGCAAGTGAATGTTATTCGGCTAGCTATGTATACTGATAGCGATTCTGGCTACTTCCAAGACCCCATAGGACTTCAGACACTTCTCCAAAAAGGTATTACTATTGCCTCTGACCTTGGTCTCTATGTCATTGTAGACTGGCATATTCTATCTGATGGTAATCCTAACACACATATTGAAGAAGCTACTGCCTTCTTTGATGCCTTTTCTCGTCTCTATAAGAACTATCCCAATGTTCTCTTTGAGCTTTGCAATGAACCCAATGGTTCAGATGTGGATTGGGATGGAGCTATTAAGCCTTATGCCGAAAAAATCTTGGCCACTATACGTGCTAATGAAAATCAATCTGTTACTATAGTAGGTACACCTACTTGGTCTCAAAATATCTTAGCCGCAGCCCGAAATCCTTTAGAAGACTCCAATTGTCTTTATGCCCTTCACTTCTATGCCAGTACCCATACCGTGACTCTCAGAACTTACCTCCAATCCGCCTATGAAAAATATAACTTACCTCTTATCGTTAGCGAGTTTGGTACGTGTGAAGCAACAGGTGATGGCTTCATTAACTTTGAAGAATGCAATCAGTGGATGGCACTTCTTAATGACTGTAACATCAGTTGGATTAATTGGAGCTTATGCGACAAAGCAGAAAGCTCTGCCCTATTAAAGCCTGGTGCTTCTTTTACAGGGCCTTGGTCCGATCAGGACTTATCAGAAAGTGGGGCTTATATTAAAGCTTTGCTTCTGGAAAACAAAGAAAAATAGTCTCTCTTTATCTCTTCTGAGTTAAAAATTAATTTTTACACCCAAAAGGAGCTGCCCACTAAGAAATTAGTGCTCAGCTCCTTCTTATATAAAAATATTATAAGCAGGCTTCGAAAAGGCTGTCTATTGTTGTAAAATACATTTATGCCAATAAACAAAATTTTACATACAGATTATACACTAGCTCAAGAAGCTAACTTTTTCTTCAACTCTCCTAATCTTAAATCCACTTTAAAATTCTGCGCCCTATTTTAATAGCTTTAAGGTGCATAAAGTGGCACCCCTTTCGACAAGAGGCTTTAAGCTTGGGATTATAAATCACAAAATTTACTGGGCGAAACATCCCTGTATAAATTTTTTGAGTCTGTTTTCTAGAGAGTAAATAAATAATGCCAATAGGACTAATAAACATTAAAGATATACTCAGCCATACATTATGCGTCAAATACTGTATCACATATATAATGCCATATACTCCAATGGTCAAGTAGGGATGAAAAATGTAAATATTCATTGTTCGCTCACCTAACTGAGTGAAAAAGGTCCTTTGACGAGGTATAAGATTTAAAACGCAAATACTTAATAAAGCCGCTCCCACATAAAGAGCACCTCTAAATAAAAGCCCTTGCGTTGTGGTCAATCCACTTTCTAAATAGGAATGAGAGTTATAGAAAAATTCATAGTTGACATATCCTGTTTTCCCTACCCAAATTGCCACACCTATTCCTATAAGCACACCTATTAAAGAGAACCTTTTGCCTACCATGGAAACTTTTAATAAGACATCCTCCTTCATATAATAGCCAATTAAGAAGAAAGGAAGAAAGGTAATGGTGCGTGAAACCGATAAAACAACTCCTCCTCGGGGCAATAACCCAATAAGCAAACCGGCTAATATGCTTACTGGAATAATATATGGGATTTTTACTAAATACTTAAGACTTACTCTCCAAAAAAAGAGGCTAATTAGATACCACAAGGTCCAACCTGGATAAATAATAAGGAGCATAATTTTCCCTGTTACAATAAAAGCTAGAGTATACCAAATGATGTTAAAAATAACATAAGGAATAAGTAAATTTTTTATAGCCCCTTTGCGTCCCTTATCAATATTTTTAGAAAGATAACCTGAGATGAAAATAAATAGTGGCATATGAAAAAAGTAAATAAACAAGTAAACTATCTTAAGGAAAGCATATTCATCGATATAGTACTCAATAATATGACCAAAAACCACAAAAAACAATAAAAACACTTTTAAATTATCAATAAGATAATTTCTTTTTCCTTCTTCCACTTACTTACTCCCTTCTAACTTATCCTCTATAAATTTCCAAATAAATGCTGTATCTCTCATGCCTTTACCAATAACTAGCCTTAAAATGTCGGAGTGATGATAGCCTTCTAATAAAATAACTTCACCTTCCCCCCCTACTTCCTTTACCTTCTGTATGAAGTTTAAAGCATTCTCACGTTCAATGAGTCGGTCTCTTTTACCATGTAGACAAAGAACTGGAAAAGAAGGAGAACTCACAAGACTAATTGGATTAACTTCTTCTATTTTATATCCTTGTGGTAAGTAATTTTTAATAAGTAGCTTAGTATAAGCTGATTGACAGGTATTAAAATCTAATACACCTGCAAAGGAAATAAAACCCTTAAAACAGTTTTCCGTATACCCATGGAGCCTCTGCAGACTTTGATCAAATACAAGGCGCGCACCTAATTCCCCTCCTGCTGAAAAGCCCATCACAACGACTCCTTCATAAGCTAGAGTTTCATTCTTCAAAACCGCCATAAAGGCAGTCACAATATCTTCGATTTGCTTAGGATATCTGGCCTTAGGAACAAGCCGATAGGCCGGTAATACTGTCGTATAGCCTTTTTTAGCAAAAAATTTCCCAACCGCACTGGAGAATTGAGGACTTCCATGCCACCAACCTCCTCCATGTATAAAAAAGATGAGAGGCAACTTAGGATTATGGCCCTTATAAACCCTATAATACTGTCTTTTTTCTTCACCATAAGGGATATCCCTTGCCTCCTGTCCTTCATCTCCCAAATAATCATAATAAAGAAGCTTAAGGAGTAAAGGAATGCGTGACAACTGCTCTTCTATCTTAAAAGCTTTCATGCGCTAGTTTGCTCCTCCCGCCTGATTATTTTGCTATTTATTTTTATTTATTATTCTTTTTGTACTCTAAATATTCATCATAAGTTGATGTACGATCGATAAGCCCCTCTTCTGTTAATTCAATAATACGGTTGGCAATCGTTTGAATAAACTGATGGTCATGAGAAGTAAATAGTACATTGCCTTTGAAGTCGATTAAACCATTATTTAATGCGGTGATCGATTCCAAGTCCAAATGGTTAGTAGGTTGATCAAGTAGGACAATATTGGCACCTGAAAGCATCATACGGGAAAGCATACAACGTACTTTTTCTCCTCCTGATAAAACCTTGGCTGGCTTAAGGGCTTCTTCACCACTAAAAAGCATACGTCCTAAGAAGCCTCGTAAATAGCTTTCTGTTTGATCTTCCGAAAACTGTCTTAACCAGTTAATAAGGTCTAAATCACAGTCATTGAAAAACTCACTGTTATCTTTTGGGAAATAAGATTGTGAAGTAGTAACCCCCCATTTAAAGCTCCCTTCGTCCGGTTCTATTTCTCCTATTAAGATTTGGAGAAGGGTGGTTTGAGCCAATTCATTTTCCCCAATAAATACAATCTTATCATCCTTATTCACACGGAAGCTGACATTATTTAAGACTTTTACACCATCAATGGTCTTACTTAAGCCTTCTACAGTTAAAATCTCATTGCCTACTTCTCGATCCGGCTTAAATTGTACAAAAGGATAACGTCTAGAAGAAGCTGGCATTTCTTCTAATGAGATTTTATCTAAAAGCTTACGACGAGAAGTGGCTTGCTTAGCTTTAGACTTGTTAGCTGAGAAACGCGTAATAAAGCTTTGTAGCTCTTTTATTTGATCTTCCTTTTTCTTGTTTTGAGCCTTCATTAAATGTTGCATCATCTGACTTGATTCATACCAGAAGTCATAGTTTCCAACATACATTTTAATTTTATTAAAATCAATATCTACGGTATGGGTACATACTGTATTTAGGAAGTGACGGTCATGGGAAACAACGATAACTGTTCCTGGGAAGTCTAATAAGAAGTCTTCTAACCAGTTAACCGAATCAATATCCAAGTGGTTAGTCGGCTCATCTAAAAGTAAGATGCCTGGTTGACCAAAAAGAGCTTGAGCTAAAAGGACTTTAACCTTATCCCCACCTTTTAAGTCTTTCATTAACATATAGTGTAATTCTGTACCAATTCCTAACCCTTGCAGAATTTGAGAAGCATCTGACTCTGCTTCCCAACCATTCATCTCAGCAAACTCCCCTTCTAATTCAGCTGCCTTCTCACCATCTGCATCGCTAAAGTCTTCTTTAGCATAAAGGGCATCCTTTTCTTCCATGATTTCGTATAAACGGGCATTTCCACGAATAACCGTTTGAAGCACTTCACATTCATCATATTGGAAATGATCTTGCTTTAAAACAGACATACGAATATTCTTAGGAATAGAAACTTCACCTGTTGTACTCTCTAACTCTCCTGATAAAATTTTAAGGAAAGTAGATTTTCCTGCTCCATTGGCACCAATTACACCATAACAGTTACCTGGCGTAAATTTAAGATCTACTTCTTTAAAAAGCGTTCTGCCTGCAAATTGCAAGCTCATATTATTAACTGTAATCATTTAATCTTTCATCCTTTACATCGATACTTGAGCTTGTTTAACAAGCCATCTAATGTATTATTATAACACAACCCCCATCAAAAAAGAAGAAGGAAGTCTTGGCAAGCCTTTATTGTCTTATAAATAATCTTTTTCCATAGGAAGTATATTTATTACTAAAGCTACGTATAATTTTTAAATATAGACTAAATACTTGTATTCTTTTTTTATTTTGAAATAGTATAGAAAGAAACTATACTATCGTTAAAGGAGCTGTCTATGTCATATCTTACCGTTTTTCTAAACTATCTTATGTCCCTTGTAGGCCTCTTAGGGTATCCTGGTATCTTTGCCATTATTGGATTAGAATATGCCTGTTTTCCTATTCCCAGTGAAGTGGTGTTACCTTTTGTAGGTATGAGTATTACCCAATCCAATCTTTCCTTTTTTATGGTGTTTTTAGTAAGTATTTGCGCTGGACTTGTAGGCTCTCTTTGTTGTTATGCCATTGGTTTTTGGGGTGGCATTCCTTTCTTAAATTGGCTTTCCGCCCGTTCTAATAGTGCTCAAAAAGCCACCACTCAGTTTAATAAATGGTTTGATTGCTATGGAAGGTGGGCTGTTTTACTGGCCCGTATCGTTCCCCTTACACGTACGTATATCTCTATCTTTGCAGGGACAAGTCGTATGCCTCTTTATGTCTTTCTTTTGTACTCCTCTGTAGGCATTAGCGCTTGGAATCTGATACTTATTAGCTTGGGCTATTACATTGGTGACAATTGGACACTCATTGAACAACTTCTCAATACTTATAGTCATGCTGTTCTTATTTTACTTGCCCTCTCCTTAGTGGGTTATATCTGCATACGCTACTTCTCTAAAACAAAAAAAGTAAATTAACCTTTTTTAAGAAACCTTGTACTTCTCCACAATCTCTTTTATACTAAAAGAATAGATTATTTTATTTTTGCTAGAAAAGTAACTTTTTATGCAAAAGCAAGGAGGACTCTTGTGGAAAAGAAATTGGGATTAATAGTAGAAGGTGGCGGGATGCGTGGAGCCTATACAGCTGGTGTTTTAGATGCCTTTGATGACCATCACCTATTTTTTCCTTATATTGTAGCTGTGTCCGCTGGTGCGAATACAGTATGTAGTTATCTCTCTAGGCAAAAGGGGCGAAACAACCGTCTCTATACGGAGTGGATTACAGATAAGCGATTTATTCATATTCATAACCTTTTCAAAGATGGTTGTTATTTTGGCATGCAGTTTTTATTCGAGGAACTGCCTTTAGCGTTGGATCCTTTTGATTTTGAAACCTTTAAACAAGCCAAAAACATTTTCAAAGTAGGCACTACTCACTGTAAAACAGGTAAATCCGTTTATTTTGAACCCCTTAAATGTGAAAATCAACGAGATATGAATCATATTTTACAAGCTTCCAGTAGCTTACCTCTTATTGCTAAACCCGTGCTTCTTCAAGATGACTATTATTTAGATGGTGGCATTGTAGATGCCATTCCTATTGACGAATCCATTAAAGATGGGAATACACATCATGTTGTGGTGTTAACGCGTAATGCGACTTATCGCAAGACACCCTCCAAGTCCATGTATCATTTAACCAAAGCATTTCTTAAAGACTATCCTGAAATTGCAGAAGCCCTACGTGTTCGCCACTTGCGCTATAATGCCGTGCTTGATAGACTGGACTGTCTGGAAAAGGAAGGAAAAGTCTTTATTTTTAGGCCACAAGCACCTCTTCAGGTGGAGCGTTATGAAAAAAATCCTACTAAACTTAAAGCTCTTTTCAAACAAGGCTATGAAGAAACAACGAGAGTACTTGTAGACTATCATCATTGGTTAAGTCACTTATAAGGAGGGTTTGTAACACTATGAAAAAATCCACTTTCTTACAACTGACTGGCCTTTTATTAGGTCCTATAGGTCTTTTTCTACATGTCCTGTATTCTTATTTCCCAAACTATGGAGAAGCCTTTTACTCCGCTTCTCTCAATAAGCTCTTTATTCAACTTTTAAGTAAACTAACTGGGGTTTTCCCCTTTTCTGTTCATGAATTTCTTGTCTATGCAGTTATTATCTTCATCCCTTGCTTTTTGATACGTAGCTTTATAAAGGGTAGAAAATGTCCTGAAGGATGGAAGGTCTTTTTTGTTTCTTGGCTCTTTAAAATAGGCGTCTGTCTCTCTACTTTAGTTTTTATTTTTATTAGCTTTTGGGGACTCAATTATAGCCGTCCTTCTCTCAACCAACACTATGGTTTTTATCATGGCTTACATACTGAAGAAGAATTAGCCACTCTTTATGGCTTTCTCATAAAAAAATGCAATGAACTGAGAGATGATTTACCTCATGATGACCATTATGTTTTTACCTTAGAAGAGGACACCAAAGAAACTTTTATACGTGCCTCTCTTGGCTACGAAGAAGCTGCTAAGCTCTTCCCTACTTTGTCTGGTGATTATGGACTTCCTAAACCTATTCTGGCCTCTCGGTTAATGAATTACACGGGAATTACTGGGACTTATTCACCTTTTACAGGAGAAGCCAATATCAACACTGCGATTCCTGACTTTTGGCTGCCCTCCACAATAACGCATGAAATGGCTCACCAAAGGGGCTATGCCCATGAAGAAGATGCAAATTTTATAGCTTTTCTCACCTGTAGTCTCCATCCTGATAAAGACTTCCAATACTCGGGTTATTTCTTAGCACTCCTTCATACAGAATCTGCCCTCTGGGCTATTAATAAAGACCGTGTTTTAGAGCTTCGTTCCACCCTCTCTTTCAAAGTACAGGTAGACCTTCACTATAATAATACTTTTTGGTCCCCCTATGAGGGTTGGATACAAGATGTCTCTTCTCAAATCAATGACTCTTACCTTAAAGCCAATGGTGTAGCTGATGGTGAAAAAAGCTATGGTCGTATGGTGGATTTGTTACTGGATTACTATGAAACTTACCTTCGGTAACTACAATAGGTGTCTACTTAGAGAGAAAAAGCCCTTCAAAGATTTTGCTTTTATTTCCTGCAAAACCTTTTGAAGGGCTTTGTTATTTAAACTGATTTTACAACTAAATCACCATACTCTGCATGAATATAATGCTTAAGGGTTTCTGGTGCTAGTGTCACCTGAAGGCCAATCTTACCTGCACTAAAGGTAATGGTCTCTTCATTTTGAGCCTCTTCATGAATATAAGTCTTAAATAACTTTTTCATACCAATAGGTGAACAACCTCCTCTGATATAACCTGTTACCTTTTGCAAATCCTTGACATGAAGCATTTCTATACTTTTTTCCCCCGTTAGCTTACTGGCCTTTTTTAGATCCAATTCTTCCCTTACAGGAATGACAAATACATAATTATTGTTTGAATGCCCACAGGCTACTAAAGTCTTATAAACTTGCTGTGGCGATTTACCAATCTTATAAGCAACAGCCTCCCCATCAATTTTTCCATCACTGGCATCATAACTTGTGACTTCATAAGGTATTTTTTCCTTATCCAATAAACGCATCACATTGGTTTTAGGTATTCCCATTCTTTACATCCTCTCCTATCTCTTCAAATTCTTCCCCTAGAGGCTTATTATCTGAAAAAAGCTCTGGATTAATCGCTAACAGTTTAAACAGTAGCTCTGTCATAGGTTTTGTTTCACAGCATCTTACTTCTGCTTGTCCAAAACGCCCAATGCGCATCACCTGGTGCTTTTCAAAAAGATCGTCTACTTTCCAAAAATGTTGAGACCATCTTAAACCACAATGTCTACGAGAGGGTACCTTTATTTCCGTTCCATCTTTTAAGACAACAACAAGAGGTTCATGGGTAGTCGTTAAGCGACCTGGAATATCAGCCCACTCTTCTACGCCATGTATAAAGGTATTACACGTTAAATTAACACCCAGTAACATGATGGTTGCTTCTCGATCTAATAACTTTCCCCAAGGAGATTGTCTCGAACAAGGTGTATCGCACTTTTCATAACCCGCGATAAAATCCTCTGCATCTTTTCCCAAGGCAGCTACAGAATGGGTAGGATGCTTGGCCCGTAAAACACCTGGTCTCTTCCTAAAAAGTTCAGGTAAAATCCCTATGCACGAAGGACTATCTTCTAAATAAAACTTAGGATTCTCTGCGTTGATATAGGCCCACGTATGAGTAGGCAATACCAAAAGCCCATCTTGCATGTACTCACTTAGTGCATCAAGTACAGTGTCTGCTCCTCCTTCTACTTCACCTATACTTTTCATTGAAGAATGAACTAAAAGTGTTCCTCTGGGATTAATCTTTAATGCTTTTAAGCACGCTATTAAATCATCTTTCGAATAACTCACCTTTTCTCCTCCTTAAATCACAGGCCTTGTTAGTCTCTCTAACTTTTCTAAATACGTTATGGCCTCTTCTCTCGAACACCCACACATCTCTTTTTCTGGCTGAAGTGCAGTACATACTCTAGGACGCCTAGGATCTCCAAAAATCATACACCTATTTCCCTCATCCAATTGAACACAACGTTCTCCTGCCTTTTTCCCTTGTGGCATCCCAGGAATAGAAGAACTAATAGAAGGTGCTATACAACAAGCGCCACAATTTTCTCTACATTTCATCCATTCTCCTACTTTCTCTTTGCGCCACAAAAAGGGCAAAACGCATGATCCTGGTCCAATATCCTTTTACAGCTTGGACAGTCTAGACGTGGCTGTTGTATGTTAAGTGGCTCACATGCTTCAACTGTCTTCTTCCCATAGTGCAATAAAACGCCATCTTCCTCACTGATCTCATAACGCACCCCACAGTCTTCATCCACTAAATAATAATGTTCTCCCCAATGCCAAATAGGGATAAAGAAGACCCGTATACATTGACTAGTTTTAATTAAAACCATTGTTGCCTGTCGCTTACAGTTCTTACATGCGCCACTTAAGCGTTTCAGTTCTTTTTGCACTGTCGTCACATCTATAAAAATGAACATATTTATTCCTTTCTCTTTTAGAAATGTAATCAAATTACCTTTTTTCACTTATTATACCAAACTTCACAAGATTTTTCTAACCTTATCCTCTACTAAAACCCTTTATCTTAGCTTATTTATAAAACGTATTGTAAATTTCCTGTTAAAATACTGGATATACTAAAAAACCGTTTTAAGCCTTAGGTGCTTAAAACGGTTTTTACTTTTCTATTGAATGGCCTTTTCTGCAAAAGCTGTTGTGACAAGAGTATCATAATCCGCACGTTTATTAAGTTCTCCTGCTCGCTCCATAACATCCATCAAACGATTAAAGCTATCCTCTTTAAGAATAGGGTTCTCGCACCATGCATCAATAGCCTTATAACGTTCTACAACTGCTGTTAAGTCTTCTAATGTCAATTCTTTAAACTGTGGCGCAATAACCTTGGCAATTTCTTCTGCTGAGCTATTTTTCACAAATTGTTGCCCTTTATAAAGGGCATCTGTAAATTTTTGAATTGTATTGGGATGTTTCTCCATATAAGACTTTAAAGCGGAATAAGCAGTATAAGGGATTTCACCTGATTCTTTACCAATAGATGCAACCACATAACCTTTACCTTCTTTTTCTAGCATGGTAGCCGTTGGCTCAAAAAGGGTAACATAATCGCCTTCTCCACCAGCAAAAGCACCACCCATAGCGGCAAACTGGATATCTGTTCGTACATTAACTTGACCACTTGCTCCATCTTCCCCTAATAGCAATCCTTTGTTTTTGAGGACATACTCCAGTGTCATCTCAGGTACTCCACCTTTTCGTCCCCCAATGACTTCTTTTCCTGCTAAATTTTTGAAATCAAACTTGGGCTCTGCTTGCCTTGAAACTAAAAAACTCCCATCTCTTTTAGTCACCTGTGCAAAGTTAATGGCATAATCTTTATTTCCTTGATTATTCACATAAATAGAAGCTTCTGGACCCATGAAGCCAATTTCTACTTCTCCTGAAAGAACAGCAGCCATTGTTTTGTCTGCACCTTGTGTCCCAATAAGTTCTACCTCTAATCCTTCTTCTTTAAAAAAACCCTTTTCAAGAGCTACATATTGAGGGGCATAAAAAACAGAATGTGTTACTTCTGCTAATTTAATCTTCGTTAAGCCTTTATCGCCACAGCCCGTAACCAAACCACAAAGAGCCATGACAAGAGTTAATGCCCAGAGGGCTTTTACTTTTTTCATACTATTTCACCTCGTTATTGACTGGTATATTTTTACAATTACCTGTTATAACATACTCGATTTGGGTTTGTTTGGTGACTCTTTTGGAAGAATATATTTTTTCAATAAGGCTTACAATCTCATACATAATAAAGGCACAAAAAGCCAGAACTACCACCCCCATCATGACTAAGTCTAATCGAAAAACCTGCCCACCATAAACAATTAAATAACCAAGTCCATAGCGTGAAACCAAAAATTCACCAACAATGACCCCCACCCACGAAAGACCTATATTAATCTTAATAATATTAATGATATTTCCCACATTAGAAGGCAATATGAGCTTGGTTAAGAGTTGATATTTGCTGGCTCCAAAACTTTTTAACATCTTCATTTTGTCCTCTTCTGCATTGATAAAATAGTTATAGGCTGACAAAATGGTGGTAATAATAGAAATGGTTATAGCTGTTACTACAATCCCTGTTATTCCTGCACCCGCCCATACGATTAAAATAGGGGCAAGAGCTGTTTTAGGTAGAGCATTGAGTACAACCAGAATAGGATCACATACCTTGGCTACTGTATCTGACCACCATAAAACAATGGCAATGCCTATTCCTAAAAAGGTCCCTATTGAAAACCCTAGCACCGTTTCCCATACTGAAATCCCTATATGCTTAAATAAGCTCCCATCCTTTAAATACACACCAAATAGTTTAAAGATTTGAGAGGGACTACTTACTAGAAAGGTATTAATGAGTCCAAGTTGTGCCAATAGCTCCCACAAAACAACAAAACCGATGGTAAGGGCTAGCTGCCATAAACGAATCTTGCGTTGTTTCTTTTTTTTATCTATTATAAATTGTTTGTAACCTTCACTTCTCTCATTAAGCATTCACATCCAGCTCCTTCCACAGTGCATCAAAATAATCCTTAAACTCAGGTGCCTTACGGGCTGTCAGAGGTGTTTTCTCTCCCTCTATAGTCAATTTAATTTTATAGGTGTTTTTAATCTTAGCCGGTCGCCTCGAAAGAACACTCACTTCATCCGCCATAGATATGGCTTCTGCAATATCACGCAAATGGAAATAATTTAGATTACATAATGTAGCAGTTATTTATCAGTTTATCTCAAATCAATACAACCAAAAATGCCCTAGCAATTAAGCTAGGGTTTGTTTAATGTACTGTTTTAGGCGCTGTACCTTCACTATTATATCTAATTACAATGGCTTAATATTTTCAACTCCTCTGTACATAAGATCACACTCCTTCTAGTAGGAGTACATCCTAATGTCACTATTCCTAAACAAACGATATTTTGTACACTTAGTAATAGGCTGCTCTGGTGAATATACTTAATAACATCTTTTCATTCCACTCTATAAATATCTTTCTCAACTAATATTTCGTATTCTCCTTCTCTAGTAACTATAAGTAAAGCTGGAATGTAGCCTCCTTCTTCCTCATCATCTTCACAATAACAATCTGCAACACATTCAATTTCTCTTTCATCTTTTAGATTAACCTTTACAAATGCGCCATCATTCGTTAATTCATAGATTTCATTTAAATATTTTGCCATTTTTTATACACTCATCCTATATAAATCTAAATGTATACTCCATATATTATACAATAATAAGACCAAGCTCTGCACCTGGCCCTAATATATAATCTACAATTCTTTTTTTCTCTTAGCAATTAGCTGCTCTATTTCTCTTAAGTCTTCAGCAGTGGCTCTATTTTTAATAAACCCTCTAGCTGTAGATCTAGCTTTTAAATAATTAGAGTACTCTTTGTTTTGCTGCTGCCACTTCTTATTAGCTTCTGTCTGACTGTTCTTTTCTTCCAACTCATTCACTTCCTTTTCTTGAATGCCGTTGCTAAGACTATTATATAGAATACCAACACAATAATTCTATACCACAACGGCTATTCCTTTATAACCTTGCACAGTTTTATGCTAATTCTGCAAGTTCGTCTAGGGCATCAAATAAAACTAGAATAATCTCAGCAAGTTCTGGTGGCAGTTGACGCCAATTCATGCCAAAGGCTGGAAAATAGGGGCATTTGTTTTTCTCACCCATATTTACAGACGCAAGTGAACGCGTATGTGTTTTATCCATCTGTACGCAAAATCGACATCCATCACAAGTCTTTGTGAAACGTTCAATAAATCCTACAACATTCTCCGGCAACTTCTGTGCGCATTTTAGAATAGTTTTGAACATGGGCATTCTGAGCGTTAAACAACCTGGCTCAAGCTTTAGTTCTTCATAACTCAAATTGATTCCTGAATGAGTCCGCTCTGCATAAGGCAATTTTATAGGTTCTTCCTTCTTTCCATGCTGTTTGACATAATCAAGGCTAATTCTCTTCCCGTCATAGCAATCTATTCGCCTATAACCACGCTTTTCTAGCTGGCTACACAACCAAACAAGTCGTCCATCTGCCCCAAGCATCTTATCGAAGGCTAAAGCTATCCAGTTTTCTGAAGGTTCAAAAACGCACCGACTAAAATAAAGGTAAGGTATACCCTCTTTGGGACCATCCATGATAGGTATGGTATGCGTACGCGAAATTGTGGCAAGCTCCCTCAAACCATCAAAGCATCCTTTAGGGGCAATGAGCTGAATACGGCCACTATACCTATGGATTATAACGCCTACTACACAAAGAACCTTTTCCAGCATTCTTCCCAGTGTGGCTCCTTCAGGTAGCAAAGCACCATCCATCCGTATTTCAACTGATTCTGCTAAGTAAAACAACTCAGCTATCAATTCTTCTATCTTTGTGATTGCTCCACGTATGTATTTTATATCTTTTTCACGTCCTTTATGAGGCTCCCACACTTCAAATGAAACATCTGGCACGGGTTTGTATCCAATCGCCGCAGCATCGCTTACTATAGCAGAGTAGATAGCGATTATCAGTTCATATGCCCTCCTACGCTCTTCGCCTACTGGAGCCGGTGCACAGGTGGCTAGATAATAAGCTGCTGCTCGTCCATAATTGCTTTCATAAGTTATTCCATTTTGTATTACCATATTCTCCAACCTTTCAAATCTTCTATCTCATACAGCATTAATACCTAGTCCACTATCCTATTCTAATATTATTTTTTAATAACAGTAATCATTTTTAAGTAATGTTTCACCCTCTTTAGTTGCTACAACGCCTTTTTAACACTATTCTATTTAGGCTAAATATTAAATTAATTAAATATTAACATAATTATTAATATTTGTATATATTGTCCCTTATTTATACAACCACTACATAAAGTAGGCATAAAATGTGATATATGGCCCTATTTGATTAATATTAAGGTTATAGAACCATTCATTTAGCTTACTAGATTTTTCTATAAGCCCTACTAATTAATCACTAGACTGTTATTAACTCTATAACTTCCTTGAGGAAAAAGGGTTACTTCTTAATCACCCCATCCTTCCAAAAATCACATGTATAGCCTATAGGATTAAATACATAGCTTATTAACTTCTATCAAACTCTTTTTCCAATTTTCCATTACTTGCAATTTTTGTTCATAAGTAAGGTTATCTTGCTTATTAAGATAATCTTGTGCCATGTTTATCCATGCATAAGCCAATCTTTCACTAAGTACTTGAAGGTCCTGTTTGAGTTGTAAGGTTAAAGGAATATTATAGAGTTCGGATAAATCATCCACCTCTACATCTCTTAGATGCCATATAATATTTATTTTTTGAGCCACATAAAAACCCCCCTTGCTACTACTTAGTAAAGCTTATTATTTAAATAAATTGTCCTAGTACGAAAAATTTACCCTCACGTCTCATAATGTTATAAATCAAAGTATAATTTTTTGAGATTATAAGACATAGATTAGTATCTAAGGGGGGATACTATGAATATAGCTATTTACTCACGTAAAAGTAAACTAACTGAAAAAGGTGAATCCATAGAAAATCAAATAGACATGTGCTCTGAATATGCTAAAGCTCATTTTGAAAATACCAATATTCTTGTCTATGAAGATGAAGGTTACTCCGGCGGTAACATAGACCGCCCTCAATTTAAGGGACTTATAGAAGATATAAAGGCTAAGAAAATTGATGTACTTATGTGTTATCGCCTTGACCGTATTAGTAGAAATGTATCTGACTTCTCTTCCACACTTAAGGTGCTTGAAAAGAATAATGTGGACTTTGTGAGTATTAAAGAGCACTTTGATACTAGTACACCCATGGGACGTGCCATGACTTATATCTCTTCCGTATTTGCCCAATTAGAAAGAGAGACTATTGCAGAACGTGTAAGAGACAATATGCTTCAGCTCGCTAAAACAGGGCGTTGGTTAGGGGGTGTTCCACCTCTTGGCTTTAAATCTATAGCTGTTGTATCAAAGGATAATGAAGGTAAAACTAGAAAGCAATATAAACTTATGCCAGTTAAAGACGATCTAGAGTTAGTACAAATGTTATTTAGTAAGTTTATTGAACTAGGTAGCCTTATTAAACTAGAAACCTTTCTAATCACAAATGACATCTTTACTAAAAAAGGAAAGCCTTATAATTTATCTACATTAAAATTTATCATTACTAACCCCGTGTACTTAAAGGCTGACACTCTAGCTTATGAGTATCTCCTTTCAAATGACTATCCGCTTATTAATGGCAAAGAGGACTTTAACGGTCAATATGCCCTAATGCCCTATAATCGTACAACACAAGCTACTATCTATAAGCGCAAAGATAAGGGTGAGTGGATTGTTGCAATAGGCAAACATGAACCAATAATAAATAGCTGTATATGGATAACAGCTCAAACAATAATGGATAGGAATAGGAGTAAATCTTTTAGAAAGGTTCATAGTCAAGAGGCCTTGCTATCTGGCGTACTTAAATGTTCTTGTGGAGATTATATGCGCCCTAAAAGAAGCCGTCTAAGTGCTGATGGTACAAAATATCATTACTACTATATTTGTCAAACAAAAGAGAAAAGTAATGGTTGTAAATGTGCTATTAAAAATTTAGCTGGTCACCAAATTGATAAAGCCATTGAAGATGAAATAAGGAAGCTTCATTCTACTCAATCTGACCTAGCTAATAAATTTAATATTGATAAAATAAAATGCATCCAAAAAGCTACAGCTTTCAAAAAAGATATTACTACCTATCAAAATAAGATATCCGAAAATGAAAAGGCTATAGCATCTCTTATTAATACTCTATCCATTTCTAAGGACACTCTAGCAAGTAAGTACATTATGGACCAGATAAATAGGCTAGGTGAGGAAACAAATCGTTTACAAGCTAAAAAAAATGATTTAGAGAATGCTAACAAACATAATAATGTTCTAGAAATAAACATTTCTCTTATAGGAAAGACTCTCTCTGAATTTGCATCACTTAAAGAGGATGCTACAATAGAAACTAAACGTAATCTCATACGTTGCATCATTGAAGAAGCTAAGTGGGATGGAGAAAATCTCCATATTAAGCTCTTTGGAGGTAAATGCCTAGGGGAATATTAAAATTGTTTCCGTTTAGAGGAGATTGCTTCTGATATGTCATGGGTTACTAAGATCGCTTCCTTATGCTCCTTTTTAATAATCCGATAGATATCATCACTTACTAGGAGTCTTGTCTGATAATCTAATGCAGAAAAAGGTTCATCCAATAATAAAATGTCTGGATTTGTAGCAAGTGTTCGTATTAAAGCCACCCTCTGGCGCATCCCACCTGAAAGTTCCTTAGGGAAACGATTGCGAAACTCCCATAAATCATAGGTTTTTAGAAGTTCATCAATCTTTTCTAGTGCTTCCCTCGTCTTGGTATGTTGAATTTCTAATCCTAATGTAATATTATCTCTAATCGTACGCCACTCTAGGAGGTGGTCTTTTTGAAACATATAGCCTATCTTGCCATTAATTCTTATTTCCCCACGAGTGGGTTCAATAAGGGCTGTTAGTAAATTCAAAATCGTAGATTTCCCACTTCCTGAAGGCCCTAATATGGCTAGAATGCTTCCTTTTTGCAAGCTTAGGCTTAAATCCTTTAAGACATGAATTTCTCCATCCTCTGTATAAAAATTTTTATCTACATTTTTGATTTCGATAATATTTGTCATTTACTCACCTCTCACCTTTTTCTGGTGTCTTTGGAAACTTTTCCTCGTTATATAGTATTAAACAAATGGAAATGAGGTGCTTGTTTGCTTATTTTTTATAGCTTTGTGTCAAAAAAAGCAAAATTAAAACCACCCATTAAACGGGTGGTTTGCACTGGCCCTAAAAGGGCGTATTACTGGCTTGCAGCTCAAGAGGCACTGAATGGCTCTCTGCCAACTACATGACTATTACTGACAGCCACTAAAGTGGCTGTCTATTTTATGCTTTATATTCTTGCTATCTATAAACAGGTCTATGTATTCCTCGTATAATCTATGTCCTCGTTCTGTTTATGACAAAGTAGGTCAGTTTGCATTGCTAGCTGGCAAAGTTTGCATAAGGGCAAAGAAATGTTCAGGTTTACCGGTACTAAAATAGTCATACCAAGATTCCAGTGTGTTTGGTTGAAAAACACCTAAACGCTCGATAATTTGTTTCGTCCACAACAAGGCTCCGGTAGAGCTTGCAGTAATAAGGTTGTTATCCGCTACAGATGGCTTGTCAATATAAAAACTTTGCCCTTTATACAAAGGCGAAAACATTTCAAGAAATCCCGGTCCATTACTGGTATGGGGACGATTATCCAATAGTCCAAAGTTAGCAAGTGCCACAGTAGCCCCACAGATTGCACACACTGTTGCCCCTAAAGCGAGAAATTCCCTTGCTTTTTCCATGATAGCACCATGGTTTGGGTCATTCCATGTATCTGCACCCGGTAATAGCAATATGCTTGTTTCATTCACAACCATATCATCAATTAAGCAATCGGGTACTATTGTCATCCCACCCATTGTGTGGATTGGCTCTTTAGAATAACTAACCATTTTTAGTGAGACACGTTGCTCACCCTTTTTGAAAAATCGACCAGAATTCAGCTCTGAAGTAACATACCCCAGTTCCCAGTCGGCTAAAGTATCCAGAACGTAAACATAAATTGTAATCATAAATTTCCTCCTACTCGACAGATTGATTTGTTTGCTTCTTTATTGTACTATTTAATTGTTGACAACATTATGGCAATAATCTGTAATCATAAAAAGAAATTTTGAAAGGTGGCTACCACATGAAAATTGACAGGCTTGTTAGCATTATTATGTTACTCCTTGATAAGGAGCGTATAGGCGCCCAGGAGTTAGCCGATCTGTTTGAAGTTTCACTCCGTACCATCTACCGTGACATAGACACCATCAACATGGCCGGCATTCCTGTTCGGGCGACACCGGGAGTGGGTGGTGGTTTTGAAATCATGAAGGAATACAAAATGGATAAAAAGATTTTTTCCACTGCAGACCTTTCCGCTATCCTTATGGGGCTTTCCAATCTTTCTACTATGATACGTGGTGAGGAACTGGTAAACGCCCTAGCAAAAGTTAAAAGCTTTATCCCCGCTGACAGAGCCAAAGACATTGAATTAAAAGCCAATCAACTATCTATCGATTTAAGTCCGTGGATGGGCAATAGGAACATCCCACCCTATTTAGAAATGCTCCAAACAGCTTTACAAGAAAGCAAGCTCCTTTCATTTGAATATATAGACCGCTATGGAAATATAACCAGCCGAACAGCTGAGCCATATCAGCTTGTATTGAAAAGTAGCCATTGGTATTGGTATGGGTATTGCCATAAAAGAAATGCTTTTCGCTTATTCAAGCTATCTCGCACATCAAACCTGCAAATACAAGAGGCGTTTTTTACGCCACGTGATTATCCCAAACCGGAGTTAGATTTTAGTGATATTTTGGCCACTCTGCAAATAAAAATCAAACTTCGTATTCATAAATCTATCATGGACAGGGTTCTTGATTATTGCACTTATGAGAACTTTTCACCAGATGGTGATGCGCATTACATTGTTAGTTTTCCTTTCATCGAGAATGACTACCACTACACTATTCTTTTCAGTTTTGGGGATAAATGTCAGTGTTTAGAACCGTTACATATTCGCTCAGAAATGAAGCGAAGAATACATAATATTGCTACCTTATACGAAGATTAAATCTACAAAAAAAGCGTGATGCCAATAGGTATCACGCTTTAAACTTTTTAAAGAGAATGGGTCATCTCTCCTAATATCTTAATCCCCTTTACAATTTGTTCGTCTGTTGGGGTTGAAAAATTAATTCTAAAGGATTGGGTAGGCGTACCTTCTACAACTGAAAAAGCTGAGCCCGGTACTACAGCTACCTTATAATCCCTAACAGCCTTAGTACAGAATGCCGTCATATCCACCTGTTCAGGTAGCGTACACCAGATAAATAAGCCTCCTTGAGGACGTGTATACGTAACGCTCTTTGCAAAGTACTTATCCATTTCTCCTAACATTAATTCACATTTATTCTTATAGATTTTTTTAAGCCTTTGAAGATGGGCTTCCATATCCCGTGTTGTCATAAATTCATGACAAATCATCTGAGCTAAAATATTAGAGTGAACATCTGCGCATTGTTTAGCTACAATGACTTTAGCTACTAAATCTTGATGGGCAATGAGATAACCCACACGCATTCCTGGGGCTAGAACCTTTGAAAAACTTCCTACATAGATGACAATACCTTCTGTATCCATAGACTTGATAGAAGGAATATCTTCTCCTTCAAAGCGTAAATCCCCATAAGGATTATCTTCTACAATCATAACCTGATGTGCTTTAGCCAGTTCATACACTGCTTTACGCTTTTCAAAGCTCATGGTATTACCTGTAGGATTTTGGAAATTAGGAATGAGATAAATAAAACGGGTATCAGGGTTTTCTTTTAAAGCTTTTTCTAATTTACCAATATGTATCCCATCCTCCTCCATCTCTATCCCTACTAGGTTGGCCTTATAAGAACGGAAGGAATTAAGAGAGCCTATAAAGGAAGGATCTTCACAAATAACCGTATCTCCTTCATTACAAAGCACCTTACAAGTTAGCTCAATGCCTTGTTGGGCACCTGAACAGATAATGAGCTCATCAAAGTCTTTTCCTATACCATAATGAGAAAAGGTAAAATCCTTTAAGGTATGACGTAAAGCAGGATACCCCTCTGTCAAAGAATACTGAAGAGCGGCAATGGGATTATTCATTAAAATGTCTTGTGTAATAGTAGCTATATCCTCTTTAGGAAAGGCTTCTGGCGCCGGATTTCCTGCTGCTAAGGAAATAACAGAGGGATCAGAAGACATTTTTAATATCTCACGAATAGCAGAGGGTTGTAACCCTGACATACGATTAGAAAATAAATAGTTCATTATTTAACACCTACTCTTTATTATTTATTATAATCTGAATTAACTAAATAACATTGTAACATATTGTCACTTGAATGGAAACAGTAATATAATAAAGACAATCTCTCTAGAAAGGAAATCTATCCAATGAAATATATGATTCTCTCCGATATTCATGGTTCTGAAACTCGCTTACAGCAAGCCCTTACCCATTTTGAAAAAGGAAGCTTTGACTTTTTGATTCTTTTAGGTGATATTCTTTATCATGGTCCACGCAATCCCCTTCCAGAAGGGCATAATCCTGCGGGTGTTGTAGCCCTACTTAATCCCCATGCCCATCACATTTTAGCTTGTCGTGGAAACTGTGAAGCAGAAGTGGACCAAATGCTTTTAAATTTCCCTTGTTTAAGTGATTATACCTGGATAGTAGATGAAGGAACCCGTATTTTTGCTACACATGGACATCTTTATCATCCCCAAAATTTGCCTTCTTTAGAGGGGACTGGCCTTTTCTTATATGGTCATACCCATCTTTGGGAAATCAGAAAGGAAAAAGGCTTGTGCCTTTGTAATCCAGGCTCTATCTCCCTCCCCAAAGAAGGCCGTCCTGCTACTTATGGGGTTTATGAAGGGCATAGGATTTCTATTTATACTTTAGAAGGTGAACTTTTAGCTTCAGAAACCTTCTAGCTCTTCCCCTTTTGTATTAATAATGTTAAACTACTCTTAAGGGCATTCTAATGGTCTAAGCAAAGGCGAACCCTGTTTTTGTTAGCTTACATCTAGTCTGTCTACTTACTTAAAAGGAGATTTCTATTTATGGAAAACAAAACGCTTGCTATCGTAGATGGTCGCAGTATTACTGAGGCTGATCTTTACGACTTATTACAATCTATTGGTCAAAGTGCTGCTCAGTTTCAAGGTCCTGAAGGACAAAAGCAACTGGTCAATGAGCTGGTTATGCAAGAACTACTTTATTCTGATGCACTTCACCAAGGTCTGGATCAACAAGAAGATTACTTACAAGCTCTTGACCGTATGAAAAAATCATTACTCAAACAATATGCTATGAATAAATTACTTACTTCTGTACAAGTTTCAGAAGAAGAAGTTAAAGCTTACTATGAGGCCCACAAAGATTTATTCAAAACATCTGAAACAGCCTCTGCTCGTCACATTTTAGTAGCTACAGAGGAAGAAGCCTCTAACATTTTAGAAGAAATCAAAAAGGGCTTAGCTTTTGAGGAAGCGGCTAAAAAATACTCTACCTGTCCTTCTAGTGCACAAGGTGGTGCTTTAGGTGAATTCACCCGTGGTCGCATGGTGCCTGAATTTGATAAAGCTGTTTTTGCTATGACACCTGGTGAAATAGCTGGCCCTATTCAAACACAATTTGGTTATCATCTTATTCAGTTAGATAAACTGGTTAAAGAAGGTGAATCAAGCTTTGAAGCCGTTCAAGGCAAAGTAGCTGAGCAATGTCTTCTTGCTAAACGCCAAGAAACTTACATTCAAAAACAACAAGAACTTCAAAACATTTATAAAGTAGAAATCAACTAAATAACTTTAAAAGCACCTGTGACGAAGCGCTAGACGCAATGGGTATAGCGCTTCGTCACAGGTGCTTTTTATCCTGTTTATATGTATCAAACTGCTGGATTTTGCTTACTTAAAAACCCTTCTTTTTCTAAGAAATAGTACTTAAGATCATCCTTTCTAATGCCTCTGGTGTGGCTGCAAGGCCTTTTGCACCAGCCTCTACCAACTCCTCTTTTGTCCGAAAGCCCCATAGTACACCTATTCCCATGATTCCTGCCCGCTGAGCAGTCTCCATATCTACATTGGAATCACCCATATAAAGGCAGTGCTCTCTGGAAAAACCCAGTGCCTTCATACAGTTTAATACGCTTGTAGGGTCTGGCTTTGTAGGAATTCCCGGTCTTTGACCATAAGTACATGTAATAAGCTCACCAAACATCTCTCCTACTAACTCCTGTGCATAATTCTGAGGCTTATTGGTAATAACAGCACAGACAATACCCTTTTCTTTAAGCTTTCTAAGTAAGTCTAAAATACCAGGATACGGCTTTGTCTTATCTTGACTATGTAGGGCATAGTATGTATCGAAAGTGTCCTTAACTTTTAAAATAGTAGCTTCTTGCTGTTCCTTAGGAGGTAACGCTCTTTCGATAAGCTTATAGACCCCATTGCCTACATAGGTCTTATAAGCTTCTATAGGATGCTCTTTAAAGCCATGGGTTCGAAGGGCCACATTAGTAGCCTCTCCTAAATCCTCTAATGTATCGAGTAATGTGCCATCTAGATCAAATAAAGCTAATGTGTCCATAAGTACTTCCTTTCCTTTCTTTATAATCGAACGTCTACTGGTTCTCCTAAAGTAAGACTAGAAGGTGTCACCTTACATTCATAAGCCAAGAGATGAACGCCTTCCCTAGAGGCCTTTTCCAGATAACGGGCAAATTCAGCATGTCTTTCTTTATGGGGCATAAAGTAAGTGACACCACTCATTTGTATAACAAAAATCACATAGCACTTATAGCCTTCCTTTTGGGCAGTCATAAGCTCTTTAATATGTTTTAAGCCCCTCTCAGTAGGCGCATCAGGAAAAAGGACATGGTTATCCTCTTCCAGCGTAACCCCCTTTACTTCAATAAATGCTTTTTGATGAGCTGTCTCTAAATAAAAATCAAAGCGAGAGGCACCATAAGTCCTTTCTCTTTGAATAACCTCTAGAGGACCTTCTAATTCAGGTAAACACAAGGTCCCTTTCTTAAGGGCTTCGTAAACCACTTGATTGGGGCTCTGAGAATCCATATTAATAAGCCGTGAGCCTTTTTCTACCGTAATCAAAGAGTATTTTGTTTGGCGTGTAGGATTTTGACTTTCTTCTAGATATACCCGCGTTCCCTCTAATAATAGCTCTTTACAACGCCCCGTATTTTTGACATGGACCTTTTCTCTTTTGCCATCTACTTGACAAAAAGCTATGAAACGATTAGGTCTTTCTATAAAAATAGCTTCTTTTATTTTGTTATACTTCATAGCTTTTCCACCCCTATGATCCAACTAGTGACTATATATCTCTTTTTTTAAGATGCCTACATAAGGTAAATTTCTATATTTTTCCGCATAGTCAATACCATAGCCCACAATAAATGCATCAGGTACTTCAAAGCCACAATAATCCACTTGAATCGGTTGCTTACGACCTGCTGGCTTATCTAAAAGGCTACAAATTTTAATACTTGCTGGTTTACGACTGAGTAAAATATCCTTTAAATAGTGAAGGGTAAGCCCACTATCTACAATATCTTCTACAATGAGTAAATGCTTACCTTCTGCACTTTGTTCAAGGTCTTTTAAAATACGTACCACACCAGACGAACTGGAGGCATTCCCATAGCTTGACACTACCATAAAATCCATATTCAAAGGCAAATCAATTTTTCTGACTAGGTCACTTGTAAAGATGTTAGACCCCTTTAAAATACCAATAACTAATAAATCTTTTCCTTCATAATCCTTAGTAATTTCCGCTCCTAGCTCTGCTAAACGCTGATTTAATTGTTCCTCACTATATAATACTTTTTCAATATCTTGTTTCATTGAATGACTCCTTTCTTGTGGTTATTTTTAGCATGATTAAGCTCATTTTATACTTTTTACTGGGGTTTCTTGTAGCAATGAATAATGGCCTCAGCTACTTCTATGCCATCTACAGCTGCTGAAGTAATACCACCGGCATAGCCAGCCCCTTCTCCTGCTGGATAAAGCCCTCTTATATTACTTTGGTAGGTTTCATCTCTTAGTAAACGCACAGGCGAGGAACTACGGGTTTCAAAGCCTGTAAGCAAAGCATCGGGGTGGTCAAAGTTTTTAATCTTTTTCCCAAACTCAACCAAGGCTTCTTCCAAGGCTTTTCCCATAAAATCAGGTAAATGACTCCTTAAATTTGTCAAGGTCACTCCCGGTTTATAGCTTGGTTCCACGCATCCTAACTGTGTACTTGGACATCCCTTTAAAAAGTCCCCTACTCGCTGCACAGGTGCTTTGTAATTTTCTCCTCCTAACGTATAGGCCAAGCCTTCAAAATGGCGTTGCAATTCTACCCCTGCAAGAGGATGGTCCCCTTTAAAATCTTTTGGACCCACATTTACAAGAATACCACTATTGGCATTTTTACTATCTCTTGCATGTTCACTCATTCCATTAGTCACCACACTCTTTTCCTCTGAAGCAGAAGCAATGACATACCCTCCTGGACACATACAAAAACTATAAACCGTTCGTCCATTTTGACAGTGTTGCACGAGCTTATATTCAGCTGCACCTAACTTAGGATGATGCCTTGCTTCTCCATATTGGGCTTCATTAATCCATTCTTGCAAATGTTCAATACGCATCCCAATAGAAAAGGGCTTTTGCTCCATGTGTAACTGGGCCTCATAAAGCATTTGGAAAGTATCTCTGGCACTATGCCCTACAGCTATAATGGCCACCTCAGTAGGGACTTCTTCTTCACCATTCAAGTAGAGCGCCTCTAGCTGATTTCCCTTAACTTTAATGTCTGTAACAGTGGTTTCAAAACGAAACTCTCCACCTAGAGTAATAATACGTTCTCGTATGTTTTTGACAACCCCCTGTAACACGTCTGTCCCTATATGAGGTTTATTTTTATAGAGAATTTCTGAGGGACCACCACTTTCTACCAGTTCTTCTAAAACTTTACGACATCTTTTGTTTTTAATTTGAGTGGTGAGCTTACCATCGGAAAAGGTGCCTGCCCCTCCTTCTCCAAATTGTACATTGGAATGGGGGATAAGAGGCCCCCCTGCCCAAAATTTTTCAACGTCCTTTACCCGCTCCTCTACTTTCTTTCCTCTCTCAATAACAAGAGGCTTATAACCACACTGGGCTAGCAAAAGGGCTGCAAAAAGTCCACAGGGGCCACTTCCTATTACAACAGGACGATGACGCAATTCTTTTTCGCCACTCTCCGGATAAATATACTGCTCTTGAACCACTTTTAACTGGGGATATTTCTCCAATAGCTCTCTTTCTTTAAGAGTTTCAATATCTACCGTATACACGAGGCGGATCTCTTCTTTCTTCCGTGCATCTATCGCTTCCTTAAACAGTGTATAACTTAGGATGTCACTTGCTTTTATTTTAAGTTTCTTGGCTACTTTAAGAGGAATGTCTTTTACATCCTCTTTTAAAGTAAGCTTAATATCTTGTACACGTATCATGTCTTATTCCTCATTTCTTTTACTGGCACTTAAACCGGCCAAATAACCAGAAGTCCATGCCCACTGCAAATTAAAACCTCCACAATCCCCATCGATATCTACGACCTCACCTACTAGATAGAGGCCTTTAGCTTTTTTTGAAGCCATTGTTTCCATATCTATTTCATCGATAGAAATACCACCTGCCGTAGCTTGTGCATGCTTAAAACCTCGTGTGCCTTGGACTTCAAAAGTAAAAGCCTTCATGCCTTCTACTAAGCCAAGGATTTCATCATACTCTAGCTCTTCACAGGAACCATGCCTTTGTGAAAGTCCTACGTATTTTAACAGAGCTAAGATAATACGCTTATGAAGGATACCCGTAAAGAGTTCCTCAATGGAACGCTCGGGATGTTGAGCTATTCGCTCATATAATAAGCTTATAAGGTCTTCTTGAGACTTGTGACTAAAGAGATCTAAGCGTACCTCGCAAGCTTGTCCCTTTAATTTAGCCTCTGCAGCTAAGCGACTTAATTGAAAAATGGGTGGACCTGAGAGACCATCCTCTGTAAAAAGAATCTCTCCTTGTGCCTCTCGCCTTTTCTTACCGCTCACCCAAATAGAAGCCATACCCTTTATTTTAGCACCCTTTAACATCTTACAATAAGCTGAAGGGGATACAATATGAACAAGGGTAGGAAAAGGCTTTACTAGGCTATGACCGACTTGATTTAAAACCCTATAACCTTCTTCATCACATCCAAAGCTTAAGCCACCTGCTAGTCCTCCTGTGGCCCAAATCACCTTCTTTGACTTATATGTAGTGCCATCTTCTGCTGTAAGTTCCCAAATCCCAGCCTTTTGCCTCAACCTTATAATGGATGTATCTGTTTGCTCAACAACCCCCAGGCGCTTCATTTCCATACGTAAAACATCTAAAACACTAGAAGCTTGTTCAGAGAGAGGATATACTTTTTTACCTTCTATAAGGGGCATAACACCTAATTCTTCAAAGAAATGACGGGTATCTAACGCATCAAATTTCTCAAGGGCTTGAGAAAAATCGGCCTTCCCATTTGTATGATAATCACCTTTATGGACTTCTACATTTGTCAAATTACAGCGGCCATTGCCTGTGACTAATAACTTCTTTCCTACACGATTAAGGCGTTCTATAAGGAGCACCTGTACGCCTTGTCTGGCTGCTACAATACTGGCCATCATTCCCGCTGCGCCTCCGCCTACTACAATAAGCTCCATCCTATTTTTCACCCTTTCTGTGACTTATCCTCTATGGGAATAAGGCTGCCTTCTGGGCAGCCTTATTCTTCTTCATAAGATTGTAAAATCGTTTCTATATAGGTTGCATTCTTCAATAATTTTTCTTTTTCTTGGGAGGTGATACCCATAGACTCCTTTAATAAGGCACTATACGTTTGCCTTGAAAACTGTCTCGCATCGACCCCTAAATTAATCCTTTGTTCTTTATCGCCTCTTTCAATAATACAGAGCATACCCTCCTGAACCCCTAAGGTATAGCTTGGTTCTTGTAAAGGTCTATCCACTGTTTTTCTTAGAATAACCTTTTCCTCACTAAAAGCTAATAACTCGCAAGGATTAAACCGTTGCTTAAGTATTCGTTCATCATAACTCATAAGAGTAAGAGGATCTAATGTATACTCTTCTATAAGCTTTCCCTCTTGATTAGCAATTAAAAGCTGAATCGTTGTGGTAGGTTGAATACGTCTTACCTGCGTCCTCTCACCTTGTCCTTCATTTTCCTCTTGCACTTTAACCCCTTGGGTATCTACCTCTACAACTTCTTGTCCTGTTTTTTTAAAAACCAGTTCACCAGGAGCAGGCGTTAAATTTCTAAGAATAAAATAGGCGATAAAAAAAGAAAAGATAAAAACACCCACTCCTATTAATAACAGCTGTATATACTGATTTCTTTTAAACATAATCCACTTCCTTAATTACAAATAAAAAGCTACTTATTGGAATTATGTCTAAAATTATTTTTTTTATACACTTACACCAATTTTTTTATCAGTCTCTAACTATTTCTCACTTAAGAAAGCTACTATTTTTTTACCTCCTGGTAGGTAAAGTAAATCTTGTTTGGTAATGGCCCCTGTTCGTAATCCTACAATAAAATAAGTTAACATAGCTAGAGGGATTACCAAAAGCATATTCCATCTGGACCCTGGCAAGAACTGCTGGAGTAAAACATAAAAAAGAAAAGAAACAATTCCCATTACTAAACTACTCCCTAGAGGCTTTAACACTAGTTTTTTCCAGTTGAAACGGAAGTGAAGAAGTTTCGTTAAATAGTGTATATTTAAAATAGCATAAATCAAATAGCACAATGTGATACTATGAATAAAGCCATAAATATTTAAGATAGGAATAGTAAGGCCTATAAAATTAAAAATGACTTTTATAGCACAAGCCACAATAGCATTGAAGGTTGCAACTTGAGGCTTGCCCATCCCTTGTAAAATACCTGCACTGAGCTGTGCCAGTGTAATAAATATTAAACCTAAGCCTCCTGCTGCTAAAAGCTTTCCCCCTGTAGGGCGCGTCAAAACAAGGGCTATAATAGGTTCACCAAAAAGCAGAAAAGCAATGCTACAAGGTACAGCAACCATTAACCCTATTTTAAAAATCAATCGTGTCTTATGACGTACCTCTTTATAATTTCCCATGGCCATGGCAGCTGCTATAGCTGGCACAGATGCAGCTGCTAACTGCAAAACTAAACTAATAGGGATATTGATAAACGTCGTATATTGAAAACCAAACTGACCTAAAAGCTTACTGATCACCACACCCGTCTCTAATTCTGCTGCTTGCCCCAAAGGTATAAAAGCTGTCATCCCATGAGCTTTGAGATAATCTATAGAACGGGGCAAAAAACGGGTAATCATACTTTGGTCTATTGCTGTCATAACAGAAAAAACAGAAGTTGTAATCACCATAGGTACCATAATGACTAAAATCTGCTTTAAAATAACCCAAGTGCTTTCCTTCTTTCCATGGGGACTATTTCGTATCTGCTTTTTTATCTGTGGTTTTTCTTTATAATAAACCAGAAGAAGTACTATAAAAGCTGCCAGAGCACCTATACCTGTCCCAAAAGTACTTCCAGTGGCACCTGCTTCAAGGGAAATATCTACTAGCATATAGGCTAAAAGAACGCTAAAAATAACATTAAAAACTTGCTCTACAACCTGTGAGAGGGCTGTAGGCGTCATATTACTTCGTCCTTGAAAATAACCTCGCATAATGGCAATGACTGTAGCAATCACGACTGTGGGAGCAAGGGCTTGAATCGGCATTGTAACATCTTGCCCCGGAAAAAACACCTGGCTAATCCAAGGCGCTCCTACAGCCATTAAAATGGCTAACCCACCTGCTAGCACAGTAAAATATCTTAGAGTAATATGATAGACATGGTGAGCTTCACGATAGGCCCCTACTGCTTCTCGTTCAGCTACCAGCTTGGAGAGTGCACCAGGCAAAGCAATAGCTGTTAAGGCTAATAAATTGGCATAAATCGTATACGCTATATTATAAAGAGCATTTCCTTCATCCCCAATGATATTTGTAATGGGAATACGATAGAGCAAGCCAATAATACGGCTTACAAAAATACCTATACTTAAAATCATGGCCCCTTTCATAAGGCTCTGTGAACTTTTTTTCTCTTCCATAAACTTCCTCGTTTTTTATAATGATTAACCTTATTTCGTACTTAACACATTTTAACACACTTTATGTAGGAATACATCTTAATTTTTGTTAATAAAAAAAGAATAGCTTCAGCTATTCTCAAAGGCGCTCATTTTCGGGTAGAGTGGGAAGAAGTTGATGCTTTATGTTCTTTTTAAGTAAAAGAGTATACCGCTCTGAAATCTCAGGATATTTTCTACTGAGAAGAATAAATTTTTCAATACTCTTCAATGTTTCATAAGATAGGTACTGCTCCATAGCTTCTTTTTCTGTCTCTTTATTCGTATGGACTTGTAGAAAATCCAAAAATTCCTCTATAAGCTGGCCTCTTGCAATGAGATACTGTGCCATTTCTTTACCTTGATCCGTTATTTTTAGAGGCTGATAGGGAGAATAAACAATATATTTTTGATAATGCATCCGTTGTAACGCCTGAATGGTTTTTTGAAGTGGCTGATTCATTTGTTTAGCAACATCTGTACTTTTTAGTTCTTTTTCAGCTTCCCCCATCTTATATAGGCACATGAGATATTTTTCTAAACTTGAAGATAGCATCTATGTTCCCCCCTTTGACCCTCACTACACTAAATATATGCAGAGCCTTGACTGAAAAGAACAATTTGAAATCTGAAAAATAAGTTTTATTTTATGAATTGACAGCTTCTACCTATGCATATTAATATGGATAGGAGGACAATTTAATAGAAGGAGGTGAATATATGTCTGAAATTGTACTACTAAGTGATAGTTCGTGTGACCTTCCTGAGCTTCTTGTCAAGGAATACAATGTACACATTATTCCTTATTATGTGTCCTTTGATCAAATAACTTATCATAAAGAGATAAAAGAATTATCTGTACCTGATTTTTACAAAAAACTTCGTCAAGAGAAAATCTTTCCAAAAACATCTTTACCTGCTATCAATGATTACGTAGAACATTTTAAGCCTTTAGTAGAAGCCGGCAAAAGCATTATTTGTGTCAATTTATCTGCGCATTTTAGTGGTTCTCATAATGCTGCTTTAAATGCTCGTGAACTTATTTTAGAAAATTATCCTAATGCTCAAATCGCAATTATTAATTCATTAAATGCTACTGCAGGCCAAGGTCTACTTGTCCAAGAAATTGGGCGCATGATTGCTAATGGCTTACCTTTTGATACCATTGTAGATACTGCTCTTAAACTTCGCGAAACTGCTCGCATTTTCTTCTTTGTTGAATCACTAGATTATCTTGAAAATGGTGGCCGTATTGGCAAAGCTGCTGCTCTTTTAGGAAGCATGCTCAATGTTAAACCTCTTATTTACTTACAAGAGGGCTTATTATTTCCAAGTGGCAAGGTAAGAGGAACTAAAAAAGCTATGGCTAAAATCGTAGAAGAAACAATAGATTATGTTGCTGGTCATCCTGAAATGTATCATATCACTCTTGCTCATGCAGATAACCCAGGCTATGCAGATCTTCTAAAGGAAGCTCTTTGCTCTTCTTTAGGTATCACTCTTGATGAACCCTATAGTCTTATTGGAACCACTATTGGTGTCAATACTGGGCCAGATGTAGGTGGGATCTGTATTATCAAAAAGTATGAATATCTTCTTTAAAACCTCAATAAGCCCCCTTAGAATGATTTCTAAGGAGGCTTATTTTTCCTCTTTGCCTTATAATTTTCCCCTTACTTCTCCACCACTTAATCCATAGCCTATAGCTAAAAAACCAATGACCTCACTGACCGTAAAAGGTGGAAACGTATGTAAAATAGGTAAAAAGTATGTTAATCCATCTAAAAGAAGTATCCATTGAGCCAAAACAAAAACAAAGAGTTTTACTCGGATCTCAATGTGCTTATACTTGACAATACCTACCACACAAAGCAAAAAGGCTATACCTATAAAGGCGCTCTGCATAATGGCCAAATAGAAGGAATAAGGGGGTAAAAGTTCTAGAACATAACCATAATCCTTACCTTGCACAATACGGGTAGGCTGTCTTAAAAGGATCACTAAGTAAAAAAGAATCCATGGTGTAAAAAGGGCTAAATACTTCATGAATATTATTTTACTTTGATAGAGTGGCACCACATACCATATAGCAGAGGCCATCGTCATAGTAAGGCCTATACTGGTGGCAAAATAAAAATAACGCAAACTCACTAATTGCTCATAGCTTGGACTATCTCCATAAACAATCAGTGTGAAATAACGAAATAAAGAAAAGGCGAAGAGTAGAAAGCAGATCGTCTTAAGTGACTTACATGGATTTTTAAGGACAAGCTTCATGTTTAAAACAACTACTCCTATTGCCACCATACATATTCCAATTAATAAGCCATATCCCTGTATCATTTTCATCATCCCCTTTTTATAAATTTATGGGATAGGCCTATCTTTTAGAACATACTCTTCTTTAGTTTTCAAAAATTCCTTTACAAAGTTGACAGGCTGTAGGTGTGGCAGCTATCCCTCCCATAGCGGTCTCCCTTAACTCACTAGGCATACTTCTTCCAACCTTATACATTGCAGCTACCGTTTCATCAAAAGGAATCAGATGACTAATTCCACTCAAGGTCATCTCTGCACTAATAAGGGCATTAGAGGCTCCCATCCCATTACGTTTTTGACAAGGGGCTTCTACTAAGCCCGCAATCGGGTCACAAACTAAACCTAAAATATTGGTTAATGCAGTAGATGCTGCATCTAAGCATTCTTTTGGACTTCCCCCCATGAGTTCACAAACAGCTGAAGCCGCCATAGCTGAAGCCGCACCTATCTCTGCTTGACATCCCCCTTCGGCTCCTGAAACCGTAGCATTGCGTGTAATCAAATAACCTATAGCCCCTGCATTAAAAAGAGCTTTTACCATGGCTTCATCCTCCAGGTCATATTCTTCTTGAAGGGCAAGAAACACACCAGGAATGACACCTGATGACCCAGCAGTAGGTGCAGCTACAATAAGTCCCATGGAGCTATTCACTTCCAGTACACCTACTGCATAGCTTATGGCCTTTGACATAAGCTGTCCACAAATGGATTGTCCTTTTTCGTAACGCTTATAGAGGCTTTTCGCCTCTCCACCTAAAAGTCCACCCATAGATTTTAAGTCTTTTTCTAAGGAAAGATGAGTTGAACGTTTCATAATGTCATAAGCATGTTGCATCTTACCCCATACCTTCTCCTCTGATAAGCCAAATAATTCGATTTCTCTTTCCAGCATAGCCTCCGATAAACTTATTTTTTTTGTCTCACAATAATCAAGTAATTCTACAGCATTAATAAAGTCCATATTCTTCTCCTTCATTTCTTCCTTTCTATGTGTTCTTTTGCTTTATAAATGAAAAATCTTTGCATTATAAATCGAGGGACTTGCTTTGATAGCCTCAAGTACTTCTTCTGATAAAGGTTCATCTGCTTCAATAATGGTCGATGCCATTGTCCCCTTTTGTTCTCTATAAAGACGCATATAGGCAATATTAATGTCATAGTTACTTAGACATTCACTAATATGTGCTACTACTCCGGGGCGATCTTGGTGGGTAATAAATAAAGTATAATACTCTCCTGTAAAGAAGACTTCTATTCCGTTTACTTTATCCACACTAATGGCTCCTCCACCAATGGAGGAGCCTGTTAAACGCATTCTTTCTCCCTTGCTATCTTTAACACTTATTTCTACAGTATTAGGATGTTTATAGTGGATACTCTCACTGATTTCAAAATGATACTTTAAACCTGCTTCTTGGGCATAGCGAAAGGCTTCCTTAATGCGCTCATCCTCTTCGCCCATTCCAAGAAGCCCTGCTACCAAAGCTTTATCCGTACCATGTCCTTTATAGGTTTTAGCAAAGGATCCGTATAATACAAAGGTTACTTCTTCAATAGGCTCACTGACAAGCTTATACATCACCCTGGCTAGTCTTAAAGCTCCTGCCGTGTGAGAACTGGAAGGCCCTATCATGTTCGGTCCAATAATATCAAATACACTTAATGCTTTCATGTTCATACCTCGTTGTCTTTTTAATCTATCGTTTAGCATTTCTTATTATAAACCAAAATCATACAATGCACACTAAAAAAGGATAAGAAAAAGCTTGTAGCCTTCTCTTATCCCTCTATCTCTTCCTTCTCTCAATAAAAAATACTTTGGGGCTCTTATTTCTCTATTAAAGTCTCTCCCCTAAATACTATGTACCTTCTTACTTTAAACCTTTATTCTTTCTTAACTTTTGTGGCATTGTAGGTTCATAAGACCAAAATACGGACTTCGTACCATTTGCACCTTCTACCGCTTTGTCTGCCATTTTTACTACACCTTTAAGAACTTTTTCTTTCCATGCCTTCATAAAAATACCTCCTCTGTAAAAGTGCTATCACCATTAAAATAGTAATAAAAAATAAGGTATAAGCTATAGCAAAATAATCTTCTCCGTAGACTTCGCTATCTCTTAATATAAAGAAGCATGCTAAACCTATATCAAAACTGATTAACAAACGGACATTTCTCTTTCGTTTTTTCATCTCTTGTTGTGTTTTAGGATTTTTTTGACTGTTTAAAGAACCTACAATCCCTAATACAACTAAAGCAACTATAAGAAAAATGATACTTCCGCCCAGCCTTATACTAGGTAGCAACCTCATATTTAGAAACATCCCCACTAAGTCTCCTAAGCAAGTCACTAAAAAGCACCGACTATAACTGTTAGCATGATACCCTCCTGAATAAGCACGGACTGTCGTCATAACTAACATAAAAAGAACTGTGAATTCTAGCTGCTTAAAAAGAATACCTAGAAAAATAAGTGCAAAGGTTGTTCCTATACTTGCAAGAAGGAGCTCAATGCCATAAATATAAACTTCTCGGTCTTCTTCAGAAATTAAACGATTTCTTACAAGAACCAAAGAAAAATCTTCACTTATCATCTTTAGCATGTTTCTCACCTCTTGCTTGTATTTTATACTTATTATTCTTTTTTGTGTAAAAATATGTACGAATGGTAGCTTTTTATGTACGAATGGTTGAGTTACCCTTTATCTTAAGCATCATAGAAACATTAAATAGCCTATTTTCGCATTCATATTTTAAATAACCTTCATATTTTTCTACAACAGACTTCATACTGAGCATACCAATTCCATGTTGACTTTTATCTGCCTTTGAAGTCTTCAGATTTTTTACGTTTACATCTTCTGCTACCGTATTGCTTACTTTAATCATAAGGTAATCCTTATAGGGTTTCATTTCTAGCTGAATATTCCTTTTACTCACCTCCTCCATTCTTAAACTGGCTTCGATGGCATTATCTAAAGCATTACTTAGTAGAGCACATAAGTCCACTGCATCGATTTGTAGATTCTCTTCAAGATTTCCTATTACCTCAAAAGCTATACCTTGTTTTTGTGCCAGTAAATATTTTTGATTTACAACAGCCTCTGCAATCTCATTGCCTAATCGAATGATTCTTTTATTCTCGTTAGCTGATACTAACATACCCTGTATGTACCTTCTAGCTTTTTCCACATTATTCATTTGCAAGAGCATATCAATACAGCTTAAGTGATTGTTAAAGTCATGGTGCATCTTACGTACATCCTTTTGGTATTCCTCATTTTCTTGAACAGCGCGAGTAAGCATTTGATTTTGACATTCAACGAGCTCATACTCCTTACTTTTTGCAAAATACTCACAAACCTCTTCAAAAGAGAAAAAAACTATCACATTACATATAAAAATACCAAGCGCAATAATAATCAAGCAAAAAATAGCTGATATATTATTAGGAATTTCCATTGCAATTTCACCAATAGCTAATAGATTTATCACTCCTGCAATAAAAATAAATAAGATAAGATGCCATATTTTTTTAGGAATGGCAGATACTTTCTTTACTCTATTTCTGAAAATACTTTTACTAAAGGCAAAAAGAATAAGCTTATTTAAAATGCAGATTACAAATCGATACCCACTATTTTCTTCAATAATTCTTTGACTCTCAACATTAAAAAGAATGGCCGCTAACTGAAAAAATACGATATCTACTACTGCTATTAGAATAAAAAAGAGTACCGAATAAATAAATTTAACCTTTAATTGCCCCTCATATAATAAATGAGCAAACATAATATACAGTATGAGAGATATTCCTACTTTTAATCTCATTTCTAATGTGACACTAATTATCAAAATAATTCCTGTCATTATTACTATTCCTATTTTATCCCAGTACGTCGGCACTTCCTTTTTATGTGATAAACACGTATCTAAAAATACGTTTAATAAATAACTTTCTATTAAAGTTATCCCAAACTCAAATAAACCCCATAACCATTCATTACTCATTACTATCGCCTACTTTGCATAATTTGTAAAAGCTTCAAATACTTCATTGTACTTATAACGGCTAATGGACAATCTCTGATTATTATCTAA
>JAEYNQ010000255.1 GCA_023412455.1 Bacillota bacterium | reverse complement strand
TATTTTGATTTTTCTGTATTCTGCTTAAATCATATCTTATATCATCTAATAAAGTTCATTGTATTACTTGATATTTATCGTAATACCTATACTTTTACATGTAACCCTTGCTATTGAGATACCACCTATTGCCCTGAAAACCCTCTTATTCCTATTTCAGAGAAATAAGTATTTAGCAACTTCCTTTTGCCCTCTGTGTTAATCTCTTTATTTCACTTCTACTTAGTCTTCCAAAAATAAATAGTTGTGCCAGTCGAAAGGCCATGCTCATCAAATAGCAAAAAAAAGCCCAGATTTCTCTAAGCTTTACTATCTTTTACCCTACCTACAATACCACCCTTCAGTATTACCTTAATCCTCCACGGCATTTTCTCTTCTTTCATACACAAGGTCAGTCATCCCATTATAACTTTGTGTACTCATTAATTTTAACTTAAGCTCCTCATGCTCTTTATCAAAAAGACGAATGCCACCACAAATCCAGATATCTTTTCCTTCTTGCTGCTTTAAGTTTACTACAAGCTCATCTAATGGCTGGTCTGTAGTTATTATCTCTTCTGTTCCTGTGAGTTTCTGATGAGTTATAACATAACTTTTCATCCTTTTATATACCCATTCATCCGGAGATAACTCTGTTACAATTTGATGATAAGTGTTCCATCCCATGACTACTGTGTCAACCCTTTTAATAAATTCAGGGTAACTTCCCATATCCTGATTGGCAGTATCCTGCCCACCTAGCCATTATACACCGCCTTTTGAATCTGCAATATAGCCCTCTCAACTCATTGCACTATATAAAATAACTTTTCTCATTCATTCACTTCCTTTATAGTGTAATTTAAACCTTTTTGCAATATCTTATGCTTTTACGCATAACCCGAGCTAATTACATATAAAGAGGAATCCTTCTACATTTTCAATGTTAAATATTTGTGCAACAAACATGATTTCAATAAATTTCATCTACATCATTTATGACAGCATTTTCACCTATCAGATTATTAATTCGACCTTCTTTTTCTAATATAAATCTCTTTTGATAGAAAATATCGGCATACTCAAGAACGGTTTTCATTTGTGCTGTATCAATCAGTGCTCCAAATACAGCCGAAATAACTGGCACAGCTTTTTGCACCATCTTCAGAGTAAGTTTTCTACCGATCTGTTCAAACACTTCTCTAAAAAGACTGTTTTCTAATCCTTTAGCCCCTGCTTTTTCCAGAGCTTTCTGAGCTGTTTTATTCGCTAAGGCTCTCATCTGTGCTAATAATAATGGCATGCCACCACGAGTTGCCATATCTGTCCAAGTTTTTTTGGCTGTCTGTTTTACAAGAGACGCCTGAGTCATAAGCATTACTTTTCCAATAATACCTGTTAATTCGCTATTAGTATCGTTACTTGAAGGGCTTAAAGCACGTGCAAACACTTCGCTTGCAATTACCAATTCTTCACTGTTATTTTTTACGTCATAACCATAAAACATTGCGATTGATTGTACTGCTCGGAAATATAAGAACGTACTGAGTACAAGATTAAATGGTAATCCCCAAAATCCAGCTACTCCTGTCACTCCTCCTTCTATAAATGCTGTAAGTAAATCTTGATCTTTATAGGCATTTACCAATTTTGACAAGTTATAACTTCTCGCAAAACAAATTTGACTAAGTTCGGTAATTTGATAGTCTGGAATACTAACATTTACTTTTTTTAGAATCGTCTTCTAATTGATTGTGAACTTGGCTGCTTGCTCCTCGATTACCTTAAATCCGGAACTGATAAGTTCCATTGTCTGGTGATACAATTCACGCTCGGATATTTCGGATTTAATATTGCTACCAAGTATTTTTACTTTTTTAGGGACGAACTGTCCCACCTTTGTCCCAATCTGTGAAATTGTTGTAGGCTCTATCAATTTATTATAACGTTTTGTTAAAACATCGAGGGACATTGCCTCCTTGCTGTTAATAATTGGATAAGGGGCATAAAAGACTTTATTTTCATCCATATATCTAATCCTCCTATACGTATTCTATAGAACACCGTGTAAATTTGGCAAATAATAACACTCTCCGTATATTGAGTAGTAACGAATCATTCTTTCAAGTTTGTAATTATAAGAATATTCTAAACTAAATTTCTATGTATTGCCATACTTAAATTTTGATTATCTATCTTACTCATAATTGTGCCCCCTACTCATTTTGGGACATATATCTGCTCTAAAACTACCCAAAAAAACATTAAAAGGCTTAAAGCATAATTGCTCTAAGCCTTGGTATTACTAGGGTTTATCTACTCAGCTTCACTACCGTCTCAACGTGCCTTTGGACTTTAAGTAGAAACTAATTGGCAAAATATCTACTATACATATTCGAGATTTCGGTTTTTACCCCCCTCTACCCCCTTTGTTTTAAAGAATATTATATCCATATTATCTAAGTAATTCTCAATTTTATGTAAGTTTACTTTATATTATGGGATGTAAGATAATCTGTAAAACTATTTGCTCCTAACTTCCTTTTTCGTGCTAACATCTGCTCCCATATTTGATTACCTTGCTGTTCTGTTATTATTGTTTTGTTATATGCTTCGACCAAAATATCAGCAGTAGTAGTCATTCTCAGCCCATATTTATCCACATATCCCTTTACATCTCGTAAATTATTGCTTGCAAGTATTCCATTAGTTTGTTTAGCCAAAGCTATTGCGACCGCTTCTCCATTACCTATTAACTTATATCCTGTATCTGGATTAGTTGTCATCTTAATATATTCTTCATATTCCGGATTATCAATCATGAGTTCTTGTGTTATCGCATCACCATTGGCAATCATTACATCAATTCTTTGTTTGAGATGTGGCGTCCTTGGGTATGATAATTCATTGTAGACAGTTTTAGGAATTATTATCTTGCCTGAATAAAGTTGTGCTACAATACTCTGTTCATTTACCCATAGGAACGCCGAGATACAGTCTGCATCAAAAAATAAATTATCAGTCAATGAGTTCGCCCCCCTCTGGTTCTTCCCCATACACTATGTCATCTCTAAAACCATCAAGGAGCCATTCTTCATACTTTCCATTTGATATTTTATCTTCATCCAATAATTTTTCTGCTATAGTAATGTAATATCCTAGTGTTTTCATTTGGTCTTTTTCTGGAAGTGGTCTATACAAGTCTGTATTATATCCTAGAGTAGTTGCAACAGCTGAAACATTCGTTTCCATTTCTTTAGCCTGTTCATCAGTTATAATTTTTTCATCTTTTAACCTATAAAGCATAGCTTTTCTACTAACACCATAATATTGTTCTAAGTGAACTACATCTTGAATTGTTAGTATTTTATGATCTTGCTGTATTCTTCTAATTTTTTGATAGAGCGATCCTGGTGGTACAAGAAAATATGATGCAAACTGGTCAGCTTCTTTTTCAATATCAAGTTTTTCACCAATCTGCGTCGAGCATATAATTGACTTCATATCATTATCAAAAAACAAATGATATAACTCATGTGCTAACGAAAACCGCTGTCTTCCTCTTGACATTGCAGAGTTTATAGCAATAACTGAAGATTCTCCATTTGACAAACAAGCTCCGCTTATTTTTTCACCAAGTGGATACATTACAATAGTTAGTTTTTCAATGTTATGAACCAATGCAAATATATCTACTGGAGACTCTGTATCTTTACCATACTGCTCTCTAATACTATATGCCCTATCTCTTAAAGTTAATTTATCTAGCATACATTAAGACCCCTCCTAATTTAGTCTATCCATCTGTACCTGGTTAAGTGCAATCCTACTTATAACTGCTAATGCTTTAAGCTCTTGTACTCCTAATGTTGTTGTTCTAAAAGCAATTTTATAAGGTGCCTCCGGTACATCATCAGATAATAGGTGTGTAATTTCACAGCAAAATAGTGTTGCTAAAGCTTCTAACATATCTGAGCTAATTTGTCGCTTTCCTTCTTCTAATAATGATACATAACTTTGGTCTACATTTAAATATTCTGCGATATTTTTCTGTGATAATCCTAGGTTTATACGCATTTCTTTAATATTTTTTCCTACTTCAATAGTATTTAACATATTCCTCTCTCCTTTTATTAGCTCAATATTATTATATGCTCTATTGTCATAAAAATCAACTCACATTATTGAAAAATATATGACAACTTATATTATTATCTCCTCCAATAATATTTACATGCATCTTTGACTATCTGTGGAATATCAAAAAATAGGTCAACTCAGATTAATTTACCAAAGTCAACCTCATATTAAGTATCATATGTCATGCAACTTGCATTCACTAACATGATAAAACTACCAATATCTCTTCTTATAAAAAATATCTTTTTCTTCTTCTGATTTATAGTGTTCTCTTTTTCCAAAAAAATCATCTTCTTTAGCAATTGCTGGGTTAAACCAATCGGCCTTTTCCGAAGCCCATTTTACCCATTTTTCTATCTCTTCATTTAGTTCATTATAGTTGATAACCGCTTGTATATAAGCTCTAATTTCACAAGCCTTTTGATAATCATTTACCTGATTCAATAATTCTTTAGTTTTTATTATTTCAGCTTCATATTGCTTTTTCTTTTCTTCTCGAATACGTTCTGCTTCAAGATATTGGCGATGCTCTTCTTCTCGTTTTTCACGAGCAACTCGATATTCTTCTGATAACTTGTAAATTTGAATTAAGATTTCATCTAACCGATCTTCTAGTTTCTTTTCATCACTATCTCTAAAATACTTGCCTTGTTTAAATGTAACACGCAACTGACCATTATATAATTCATCATATTTACGTATTCTAAGTTCTGAAGCCCATTTATGCTGTTATAACGCGTCTTTATATATTAGCATCTGCTGAGCCTCTTGTTTTGTCATTACATGCGGAACTTTATCTTTTCCTTCAGCAAAGTGTATAGACACAATATCTTTTCGGATAGTCATTGATAAATCATTATTAACTTTTCCACCTAGCTTTTCTACTGTCCTAAACAATACATCTAATATACATGCAACTCTCTGCATTGATTCGGACGATACTTCTTTAAAGTATGTGGGCTCAATGTTTTCAGAACTATTATTACGATAATATCCTTTTGACTCATTTGTCTTTTTTATCTTTTCCCATTCTGCAATTTTCTTTCTGTATGCTACTAGCATTGGATGTGGGTTTGTTCTATTCTCCATCTTTATGTTCTGTATAGCCTCTATTACCTTCACTCTCTCATCAGCTGGTAAAAATTTAAGAACTCCATATTTTTCATCTACGATAAGATCTGTTACTTTACCATTTATATCTACTGTTTTTTCATCGACTTCCCTAGATTCTTTTGTTTTAGGAAGTGCTATGAATTCTTCTTTATTATCAACAACCAGCACTTTTTTACTTTGCTGCCTGCCAATAGTAATTCCACTTCTTCAATATAAGAATCTGGTAGTTCAATTTTTTTTGCTGCTTTACCACAAGCAAGCTTAGTCCAGTACCCAGAAGGTGGAATCGGAATTTGAGCTTCACGACAACTTATAAGTAATCTTCCATAATTTAAATTATGCTTTTTTGCTATACCACTGGCAGAAATCTCCCACAGTTCTTGATAAAGATCTTTTCGTTTGAAAACAACAGTATCTTTAACGCTCATTTATATCTTCCTCCTCTTTATCTTCCTTATAGTCGAAAAGCGAAAACGCATATTCAAACAAATCAATATCACCTATTTTGCGTCTTCGCTTAAGATAAAAAGCAAGTCTTTTTTCATTTCTTGAAATTGCCTTATAATTGTCTCAAGATTCTTTTCAATATTTTGCACTTGAACTTCCGATATCTTCCCATACTTATATGCAATTAGTCGTTCATCAATAATGTGATAACTCCAGCTGTCTGTATAACGATCTTCATTGTGAACTGCAAATCCAATTGGCAACAAATCATTTCTCATTCCAATGCTTACAGCCATGGGGGATATTCCTAAATAATCACCAGCAATTTTACACGTAATTTTTGTTATACTTCTAATCTCATCATCTGTATATTTTGCCACCACACAACTCCTCCTGAAAGTAATTTACATTGCATATATCTATCATAACAATATAATATCATCAGTTATTTTCTTTAACATATCTATCTACTGCTCTTTTTGCCTTTTCACATATCAATTGCCTAATTTTTTTATCTTCTTCTGTAGTTAAAAAAAGTAAGTTCCCATACGTTTCACAAAAAACACTATATAAAGTATTAATATCATCTGTTGGTTCAATTTCAAGCAAATAGGACATCAGCTTTTTGTTATCTTGTAAAATATGATATAAATGTAAAAATCTGCTATTCATATAATCATTTACTGCATAATTCATCCTCTCTTGAGTAGCTTTTCTATTTGGCATTATACTATTGATCTTCATTCGTTTTGCCTTTCTTTTTTTAACTGGCTCCTCAGCTAATTTAGCTTCTTCTATTAATACTATTCTTATGGTATCCGGCTTGTCCAGCTCAACCCCTTGAATAGTATTACGATATGAATTAATTCCTTGTTTTTCTAACACTGCACATACTTTGTTCAGTTGCCAACTAAGTACTTTATGAATTTTATCATCATCCTTCTTTATAGCTTCATTACAGTGTAAAAGAAAGAAACTATTAAATCTATCATCATTTAATAGTTCTACATGAAAACTCATTTTCAAGACATAATCTTTATCATTAACAAACCTGTCTTTATTTGCTACAATAACATCCTCCACTTTTCTATCAAGTGCTTCATCAAAAACATTCGTCTCATCTAAACAAATTTCCAACCTACTCTCATCCTTTCTATAAATATCTATTTATATTTGATTTATTTCCATTAAGCACCAGTCATATACACTAAACAAAAAAAATCCCACCAAGATACTCTGAAGTTCCTAGTGGGATTACAATACTATATTACATTTCACATTCAAGTTCAGTACCTTCTAACAATCTTGCTACTAATTTACCATCCTCAAATACCGTTATGCTCTCTAAAACACTTTGCATCAATTCACTATTAAAAGCAGTGAGCAAACCAATTTTTTTAACAAGTTGTATCAACTGATCTGCTCTATATTTTTTCAACAAATCATTATTACTTACCTCTTTCCATTTCTCTATAAAATCTTCTTTGTTATTCACCAAAGTGTTCCACACCTCAATAAATGATTGACTAAGTACCTCACTATCTATATGTCCACTTCCACACCCCTTAACTCCCTTTTCTTTATACCGTTCACTGCACTGCCAAATATATCTATTACCTTTTGATGATGAGTGCCATACCTTTCTCCTAAAGGTATGATTGCATTTTCCACATATAACCTTTCCTGCAAAAGGACTGGTATCTGCATTACGGTCATACGCTTTCATATAATGCTCCACCATATATGCTTTTCTTCTATCAACTTCAAGTTGTACACATTCCCAGGTTTCAGACTCTATGATAGCTGGGTGGCTTTCTTCTACATAATACTGTGGCACTTCACCATTATTTAGTTCTCTTTTCTTACTTAAAAAATCTACCGTATAAGTCTTTTGGAGTAGTGCATCTCCTTTGTATTTTTCATTTTGCAATATGCTCTTGACGGTACTGTCATACCACTTAGTATTTCCAGAGCAGCCTTTAATTTTATCCTGCTCTAACTCCCTAGCAATATGTGAAGTCCCTTTGCCATTCAGAAACTCTATATAAATACGTCTTACTATCTTAGCTTGTTTTTCATTAATGATAAGGTTCCCAGCTTCATCTTTGTCATAGCCCAAGAACCTATTATGATTTAAAGCAACTTTCCCCTCTTCAAAGCGTCTTCTAATGCCCCAAGTCGAGTTCTCACTTATGGATCTGCTCTCTTCTTGTGCAAGGGAACTTAGAATGGTTAAAAGCACTTCACCTTTTGCATCTAAAGTGTCTATGTTCTCTTTCTCAAAAGTTATTCCTAT
>JAEYNQ010000217.1 GCA_023412455.1 Bacillota bacterium | reverse complement strand
TAATGAGCTGTCGCCAAGCGGTAAGGCTCTGGACTCTGACTCCAGCATCCGTAGGTTCGAATCCTACCAGCTCAGCTACAGTGTTGCATCCCGTGGGATAGAGGGTAAACACAATTAGAAGATATCTCTTTTGGAGATACTGGATTATTTTAAGATTTTTACATAATCCAGTATCTCACAAAGGGATATTTTTTGTGGAAAAATTAAGTAGTAATTAAAAGAAAACACTAGAACCCTTAAGGTTTTAGTTGAGACTTATTATTTTAGAATTAATCGAGTAATTTATAATAGTAATCTTGCTGGATATCAAAAATATAATTATTGGCTAATAATACGTGATTAGAAGGGATATTTTCTTTGTCTGGTTGAACGATGATTCGTTTCCCATCTTCCTTTTGATGGATAGTATCGGTCAAAAGCTTGACAATTGCTTTTCCATAACCTTTGCCTAGATAAGCTTCATTACCAATCAAATAGTCTATACTGAAGGTATCTCCTCTCTGAACGACACTATACCAGTCTTCTAAATCATTAGCATCAAAGCAGTCATAATATTGGCAAAAACCGATGGGGGTTTCGCCTTCCATAACGATAAAATGATGGATCCATGCAAAACGATTATTTCGTTCACTTATTTCTTGTAACCAATCATTAGGGTCGTGGTACCATTTTAATATGTAGTCTTTGCTTAACCATGTTGTCAGTAAGCCTATATCTGTGTCACTCACTTCTCGTAAAACTATTTGTTTCATAAGGGCATTCTCCTTTTTTTATAATATGAATAATTTTTCATATTCTTATTCTAGCATACATTTTCTATAAGTCAATATGAATATAACTTCATATTCATTGACGCTACAATCTTTTAAGTGTTATACTTAGGGAAATAGGAAGGAGCATTTAGAGAATGAATAATTTATCACCTACGAGAGAGCCTCAGCAAAAGAGGTCTATAGAAAAGAAAAGCAAAATAATTCAAGCAGGCTTTGAACTTTTTTGTGATAAAGGATACCATAATACAAATACAACAGAGATAGCTGAAAGAGCTGGAGTATCAACAGGAACTGTTTACAGCTATTTTAAGGATAAAAAAGATATTTATGTAGCTTCATTTCAAAATTTCCTAGATAGCCATTTGGGACCACTAGTAGAAGAGCTAGAGAATACACCTAAGCCTATAGACATTAAGGAATTTGTAGATAAATGTATCGAAATGTTTAAAAACCTTTATATCAATTCAAAGCGGATAGTCAATGAACTTGGAATCATGCAACAAACTGACCAAGATATTATGCAATATTTTGCCACCTATGAAGATATCCTTTTATCTGCTTTTGTTAAGGCTCTTGATAGTCCTAACGTCAACCAACAAAATCTAGATGAGAAAATGTATCTGCTTTATCAGTTGGCAGATATGATTGGACAAGAATATGCCTTTGGTTATCATAAAAGTATAAATTTAGAAACACTAAGAAATGAAACGACCAATATGCTTACCAACTTGCTGGAAAAGTAAGAGTACAGAGGGAAACAATTAAAAATAGAGTAGAATCATAAGGGGGCTTTCACCTTTTTGGTAAACCTGAAGGAGAGGTGAGAGCCCTAGCTAAGCGTATTAAAGCTACTGGGGTTGAAGCCATTTACACAGGACATTGTACAGGTGAAAAAGCTTTCAATATATTTCAAGAACAATGTGGAGGCTGTGTGTGGTCCTTAAAAGTAGGTTTACAGATGAAGTTCTAACAGTCCTTCGACTTCGTTAAGGCATATATAAACTCCTATGGAGAGCTAATGATTGGGTTAGGCCCAGAGATAGCTGTCCATAGGGGTTTTTTGTTGTACAATAAAACAAATACAAAAGAATTTATAAATATTATGAAAAACTTGTTTAAAACAATGAACCGATCCTAAAGTCAAGGGCTCTTATAGATAGGTGCACCGAGGAGGAGATAAAGATGGAAGAGATAGAACTGATTAAGAAGGTTAAAGAAGGGGATATGAACGCATTTGGCCAAATTTTTGAAAGGTATAAATTACAGGCTATTCGTACAGTATGTCTGATTACTGGAGATGCCTCTATAAGTGAAGACATTGTTCAGGAGGCCTTTGTAAAGTGCTATCTTTCTATCAAAGGGTTAAAAAATCCAGAGCAGTTTAGGTCTTGGTTTTTTCGCTTACTGACAAGGCTAGCATGGAAAAGTCAGAAGAAAGCTAAACGATTAGTACCTACGGAAACCATTGAGGAAGAAGTGGATAGCAAGACCTGTGTTCCTTCAGTAGAATCAAGCTACCTACAAAAGGAGGAAGACCAGCTCCTTCAAGAAGAAATAAAGAAGTTAGATGGTAAATACCAGCTGATCCTTATCCTTTATTATTACAACGAACTATCTATTAAGGAGATTGCCAAGGTAGTAGGTTGTTTAGAGGGAACAGTAAAATCACGGTTACACACAGCACGGACTAAGCTTAAGATAGCTTTATTAGAGAGAATAGAAGGTTCAAAATATGAGGATAAGGAGTGTGGGTTCCATGAAGCATACAGAGGCATTTGAAACACAAATCAAAGAGAGTTTAAGTAAAAGGGTAGAGCATATAGAGCCCTCTCAAGTATTATTCTTAAAAGTAAGAAGAGAGATTATAGAAAAGGAAGGTAAAAATAAAATGAATAGAGTGATAACCCATAAAGGGATTAGAAAATGGATGATAGTGGGTGCAGTAGGTATTCTTTCAGTAGCAGGGATAGCTGCCCCTATGGTAGTAAATAAAATAGACAGTTGGCATGGACAGAGTGGAGAAAGATTTACTACTTTTCCAGGTCAGAAAGCTGTTCAAAAAGAAGTAAACTATACCCCTAAGTATCTGGAGAATTTACCAGGAGGCTTTACTTTTTCTGACGCAAGTATTTCACATATGCAAGGAAATGATGAAGACGGAGCTCAAGTCGTTGAGGCAAAGGGAATAACCTTTTACTACGATAAAGGGAAAAAGGAGAAGGGAAAGTATCTTTCTTTAAATACTACACCACTAACAGAGGAAATGGTAAGGAGTGAAAAGGAAGAAAAAATCGAAATAGGTGATAGTCAGCTGTTCTATGTAGCTCAAACTATGAAATTTGTACCTGTAAATTATAAGTTAACCAAAGAAGATGAAGAAGCAATAGCAGCAGGTAAACTAGAGGTTTCCTATGGTTCAGATGAGGTAGAGATAAGTCAAGTTCAAAGTCTATCTTGGTATGAAGGAGGGATAAGCTATCTGTTGCAAGAGATGAATTATATCATTGATAAAACTCAATTAATAGAGATGGCACAAGCTATTAGGAATAAATAGGCTTTTAGGCAGACTAAGATGAGGGGACAGTTCACAACTTGGTGAGGGAAATAAGAGGGGATGGGTCATGATTTGGCGAAAGAAGCACCAAATCATGACCCGTCCCCTCTTATGTTAGGAAAGTTCCACTTTCTTGAGCCTATCTTTTAAGTGAAATGGAGCACTTTATTAACCCAGCTATTTTTAATGTTTTAGTTAAAATGAAAGCAAGCAGTGAAAAGTGTCGTGGACAATAAGTACACAAAGGGATAGAATAATACTAAAGATTAAAAAATAGAGATTATAAAAAGAAAAGGGTTATGGAAAATGAGACAGCAAGAAGTGATTGAAGAGAGATACAGACAGATGACAGAAGAACCTATTCCTAGGCTGGTTTGTACATTAGCAGTTCCCACTATTATTAGCATGCTGATTACAGCTATTTATAATATGGCAGATACTTTTTTTGTAAGTAAGCTAGGGACAAGCGCTACGGGGGCAGTAGGTGTTGCATTTTCTTTGATGGCGATTATACAAGCCATTGGCTTTACTTGTGGACAGGGGGCAGGTAACTATATTTCTAGGCTTTTAGGACAGAGAGAGGATGAGAAGGCTAGTAAGGTAGCGGCTACAGGTTTTATTACAGCCTTTTTACTAGGGACGATCATTATGCTAGTTGGGTTATTAGGACTAGAACCCTTGATACGCCTACTAGGCGCTACGGACACTATAGTCCCTTATGCCAAACAATATGTAGGCATTATTTTAATAGGTGCACCTTGTATGGCAGCCTCCTTTGTCATTAATAATGTTTTACGCTATCAAGGAAGTGCTATGTATGCCATGTGGGGAATAACAGCGGGAGGCGTGCTTAATCTTGTTTTAGACCCTCTCTTTATCTTTGGCTTCGATATGGGGATAGCCGGTGCAGCCCTAGCTACTATTATAAGTCAGTTAGCTAGCTTTGGTATTTTGTTTTATAGTGCAGGGGTAAAGGGGAGTCTAAAAATAGAGTTTAAAAAGTTTACCCCAAGCTGGGAAATCTATAAAGAAATCCTAAGGGGTGGTCTTCCATCCTTTTATAGACAAGGGCTTGCCAGTGTGGCCATGATGGTCCTTAACCTTTGTGCAGGTGCCTTTGGGGATGCAGCTATTGCAGCCATGTCTATTGTGAATAGAGTCTTTCAGTTTGCCTTTTCTGCCCTTATTGGGTTTGGACAAGGCTTTCAGCCAGTTTGTGGTTTTAACTATGGGGCGAAACACTATGATCGAGTAAAAGAAGCCTTTTGGTTTTGTGTAAAAGTAGCTTTTGGTACATTAATCGTTTTGGCCATAGGTATTTTTTGGAGTGCGCCAAGGGTAATAGGAATTTTTTCGAAAACCGATGTACAGGTGCTAGAAATAGGAACAAGAGCCTTACGCTTACAAAGCCTGGTTTTTCCGTTAGGCGCATGGAGTGTCATGTGCAATATGCTCTTGCAAACCATTGGTAAGGGCACCCAAGCCTCCCTTTTAGCCTTAGCTAAACAAGGCTTGTTTTTTATTCCTACCCTACTGATTTTTTCTTCTCAGTTGGGTATTACAGGTATTCAACTTAGTCAGCCTATTGCAGATGTTTTGACCTTTATGCTAGCCCTTCCTTTTGGCATAAGCATTCTACGGGAGCTTAACCATTTACAAGAGACAGACTTGGAAAGTTCATGATCCTTACTTAGAATCAAAAAATCTATAAACAGCTCGCTTGACTAGTAAGGATTAAAATCTTATAGTACAGAAAAATACCTCCAATGTTTAAAGGATAATGGTTTGTGAACCCTATCAAAAAAACAAAGGAGGTATTATTATAAGTGACCTATAGAGTTTATCCTATTCTAAATAGGGATGTAAATATCATCAGACGGAAATAAGGTTAATGAAGAGGTTATGTAGTGGCCTGAAATATAAACCAACCATCCTTGACCGAAAATTGGTATAAACCACCATGCTTTTCCACGATATGCACCATGCTCTTGACGCCAAAACCATGGTCTTGCTCTTGGGATATAGGAAGCTCCTGATGGAATAGGGGTTCTGTGCTATAACGGTTACGGATATCAATGCATAGCCTTGTATTTTTGGAATACATACGTAATGTGATACGACGCTCATGGGGAGGGGATATATTTTTACAGGCATGTATGGCGTTTTCTAGAGCATTTGACAAGAGTGAACAAAGCTCGGTATCGCTCAAGATAAGAGAACCAGGGAGTTTCGCATCGATGGTCAACAGGATATTTGATTGTTTGGCTTTGTAGGCAAAAGCGGACAAAATGAGATTGACGGTTTCATTTTCACAAAAGCGTGTAGGCGTGATGGCGTCCATATCGGACTGGGCGACTCGTAGGTATTCCTCCATCTCCTCTAGGCGTTTCTCAGCTACTAGGCCCTGTAAAAGGGCGAAATGATGTCGCATATCGTGGCGATAGGCTGCAGCATTTTGTTGCATCTGCCACATAGAGGCAAGTTCCATTTGTGCCTGTCGGAACTGGGTATCCAGCATATCCCGTTCTCTTTGAAGGCTTGCCTGCTTTTGGGTTTCCCCATAGTATAGGAGGACAAATATAAAATAGAATGCAGAGGTTACAAAGGGCATGAACTGTACAGCCATCCGACCACCGCTATACATAAAATCAGTGTAAATAGTGGATACATAGTCAAAAATATAGGAAAAGGCTGGCATGAGACCAAACAGCAAGCAGGATTTCATAGAGCGATTCATCAGATGGCGAACTGATTTTACGACATATTTTTGCAGGAACCAGTACATAAGGAAAGCAGTTACAATACAACCTACATGGTTCATAGAAACACTATCAAACACTTCGCCTACAACAGTACCTATCCAGCGAGCTGGCTGGCAGCATAAGATGGAGACAAACATACTGGTTAATGAAATGAGCCATGGGGACTTTAAATAAAGGAGGATAAAAATAGTAACCGGCAAATGGGAAAGTAGTGGATATATTTTCAGGATGACCTCCATGCCCCAGAGACGCAGGCAGACAGCTTGTAACATAAATAAAATAACAGTAAAGGATACAAACACCAAATAATTTTTCCGTGTGCGAACCATTCCAGCAAAGCTAACTGCAAGCCCTGTACCGAATAGCAAGACAATAAAGTAGCGAGAGAATTCTATGACGGTTCTTAGCATTCACTTACCTCCTTCCTTTAATAATTCATAGAGTGGTACTCTATTTTCTAATTAACCTATTATTCTATAATGATTCTACCACAAAAATAAAATATTCAAAGCTTTCAT
>JAEYNQ010000118.1 GCA_023412455.1 Bacillota bacterium | reverse complement strand
TTCACGTCTTCCTTTTTCTCTATTTCAAATAATTTTTGTTGGATAATACTTTTCAATTCGTTCACCTTCTTCATCGTAGGTATGGAAATGTTTTAGCTGACTTGCTTCAAACTTCCATTCGGGTGTTATTAAGGGATTATTCTAGTACTTATTATTATGAGAAGTAGTTCCTATACATGGCCACTCTCCTATCTTTATAAGCACCTCCTTATTCTCTTGAATAGATCATTAACCATAGGAGAATAAGGTGGCAACTATGTTTATACACTGTCTAGATTACAGCTACCATTTTACCTTAACCTGTATATTAAGCCTTAGACTGTAATAGTCTAAGGCTTAATATTACTGGATTTTATTTATCTAGGTTTACAACTGTCTAAGTATATCTTTGGCAGGATGTTTATAAAAATTTATCTTTTCAAATTAATAATAGTCGCCTTAGGCCTAGACATAGATTCAATGGAGTATCTAATACCTTGAGTTCCCATACCTGAAGCTTTAACGCCTAAAAATGGAAAATGGTCAGGTCCTCTTTCTGTTTTGTTATTCACTTGAACTGTCCCTACTTCTAACTGGTCTGCAACGTAAAATGCATCATTAATATTCTCCGTAAACACTGAGCTTTGAAGTCCATATTCTGATGCATTAGCAATCTTGATAGCTTCTTCTTTGCTTGTTACCCTAATGACAGGTACAACAGGACCGAATGGCTCCTCCCAAGCTAAGCGCATATCTGTAGTTACATAGTCATAGAGTGTTGGCTCAATCAAATTACCTGTACGCATTCCTCCAATGACTGTTTTTGCACCTTTTGACTTAGCATCCTCCATGAGCTCAGATACAAAGTCTGCTGCTTTTGTGCTAATAAGTGGTACGACATCTAGGATTTCATCGTTTAGTGGGTTACCCACTTTAAGCTGACTTATTTTTTCCTTAAGCTTTTGAACAAGTTCATCTGCAACACTTTCCATTACAAGTATTCTTTTAACAGCTGTACATCTTTGCCCAGAGTATGAATAAGCACCGGATACAATATGGCTAGCTGTCATTTCTAAATCTGCATCTTCAAGAACGATTGCTGCATCTTTTCCACCTAACTCCATCAATAGAGGCGTCATTTCTGATAACCTTGATATTCTTCTACCGACTTCTGTACTACCAGTAAAGTTAATAAAATCAACATCTTTATGTGTTGTAATATAATCTCCAATCTCACTACCTTTTCCAGTCACTGTATTTAGTACGCCTGCTGGTACACCAGCCATTTGAAAGATACGTGTTAGATATAAACCACTCAAACTACCTTGAGTCGCTGGTTTTAATACAACGGAATTCCCAACAATAAGAGCAGGTGCAATTTTAGAAGCAGCTAAGTTAACAGGATAGTTAAAAGGTGAAATAGCCAGTACAACACCTAATGGCTCTCTTTTTACAACGGATACTTTATTATTTTTAAATCCTGGGAAACTATCTCCTGGAATGCTTTCTCCAGAAATATTTTTGCCCACATCTGCTGTAAATCTAATGAAATCCACTGTTCTTTCTATCTCAGCTCGTGCACTCTTCATATCTTTTCCAATCTCTACTATTAATAGATGTACCATTTCATCAGCATATTCAAGTAACAGGTCTGCTGCTTTATATAAAATAGCCGCACGCTCATTAACTGTTTTAAGCTTCCACACCTTTTGTGCGTCTTTTGCTACCGCTAAAGTATAATCGACTTCTTGAGCTGCCATTACTGGTACACTACCTACGAGGCTTTGGTCAAGTGGTGAAAAAATATCAAAAAATTGATTGCTTTTACTACTTACCCATTCTCCATTTATTAAGTTTTTGAATTTTTTATCTCTATTCTTTATACTATCAAACAAGATTATTCCTCCATTCTTAAGTAAATATTTTGTATTACTTTTCAATCTATAATAAGTGTATATTATAACTTAAGAATTTTCAATTAGGTATATCTTTTTATAGTTTCCTAGTCAAACCTTACTCATACCGTTCTATTCATTTTCATCCCTAATCTCATATTGTTTGCAAGAAGCTAATCAATGACATAGCGGCTACTTCCAGTCTCCAATAATTTAAAACCACATGATAATAGTGCCTTTTCAGAAGCCTTGTTATTTTTGTCAATATTAGCAGTAACTCTCTGTGCATCCTGTAATGAAAAAATTTTATCCACAAGCAAGGTGATGATTCCTTTGCCCAAACCTTTGCCAAGATAAGCTTCTTCTCCTATCAGGTAATCTATTCCGTATGAGCCTATAAGCGGTAGTGTTCCAAAATCTTCGTCGCTACTATCCACACATTTATAATATAGGCATAATCCAATCGGACTGTCTTGCCACAAAACAATGAGGTATGTAATCCATTGAAATTCTCCTTTGTATTCTTTAAGTTCAGATATCCAATCATTAATAGTAATTCCAAGTTCTGGTATTTCATACCATCTTTTCACATGTTCCTTATTGAGCCAGATTTCTATCAATGGAATATCACTATCATTGAGTAATCTTAATTCTAACATAGGTTTATCTCCTTATTGTTCAGTTTGTGCTTCGCCGTTTTTATCGAATACTTTTACTTCTACTTAAATACTACACTATAGTTTATGAATTTTCAATCAACTAAGAATGCTTTCGATAACCAATATGTACTTCCTCCTTTGTCTACCTTTTGATAGGATTCTTACTT
>JAEYNQ010000074.1 GCA_023412455.1 Bacillota bacterium | reverse complement strand
GAAATCTCAGAAATCTCTTGTTGCCTTGAATCACCTTTGGAATTACCACTCATAAGCTGTAAATAGTCAATCATAATAAGATCTAAACCTTTTTCGAGCTTAAGCCGACGGCATTTTGCACGCATCTCCATTACTGAAATACCTGGTGTATCATCAATATAAATACTAGAAGAAGCTAAATTAGGAATTGCTCTTGCAAGTCTATCCCAATCCTCTTTTTCTAAAGCACCTGTACGTGTTTTTTGAGAATCTACCATTGCCTCAGCACACAACATACGACTTACAAGTTGGTCTTTTGACATTTCCAGACTAAATACCGCTACACTCTTGCCACTCTTTACACCAGCCGCTTGAATGATATTCAGGGCAAAAGCTGTCTTTCCCATTGAAGGTCTCGCTGCTACTAAAATAAGGTCTGAAGGTTGTAATCCAGCTGTTTTATAATCTAAATCGATAAAGCCTGTAGAAACGCCTGTTACTCCCCCCTTGCTATGATGGGCATATTCAATCTTGTCAATGGATTCTATAACTATTTCATTAATATGGGTAAAGTCTTCTGTATGTTTGTTTTGAATAATATCAAAGATTTGCTTTTCAGCATATCCCATAATATTATCAATTTTTTCATCCCCCTCATAGCTTTTAGCAGTGATCTCTTGACTGGCTTTTATAAGTCTGCGAAGCACAGCTTTTTCTTCTACAATCTGTGCATACTGCTTAATATGAGCAGAGGTAGGTACCGTATTAGCTAGTTCCGCAATATAAGGAAGTCCTCCTATTTGCTCTAAAATACCTTTTTGAACGAGCTTATCTTGAATGGTAACAAGGTCTATGGGACTACCACTGGTATAGAGTTCCATAATGGCTGCAAAGATTTGCTGATGATCTGGCCTATAAAAGTCTTGAGGCTTTAGAATTTCACTGGCTATAACCACCGCTTCATGATCCATAATAATTGCCCCTAGAACTGACTGCTCCGCCTCTATACTATGTGGAGGAATCTTCATGTTTGACATTTCTTCCATAACTATTCCTCTCCTTTTCACCTCTCATTTATGTCCTAAGCTTCTACAACAAGTACAGTAACGGTTGCTGTTACAGCGGGATGTAATTTAATGGCTACAGATTGTCCACCTAAAGCTTTAATAGCTTCTTTAAGTTGAATCTTCTTTTTATCTATCTCTACACCGCATTCTTTTTGAATGGCTTCAGCAATTTCCTTAGAAGTAACGGAACCAAAGATCTTTCCACCCTCTCCTACCTTTACAGCCAATTTAACGGTTTGATCTTTGAGTTTTTCTTCAATGGCTTTGGCTTGATCTAATTCTTGTTGCTTTCTTTTATCTTCAGCCCGTTGCTCTAATTTACGTTGATTCATATTAACAGCATTGGCTTCTACTGCTAATCCTTTGGGAAGAAGAGCATTACGTGCATAACCATCCTTAACTTCTAACATCTCACCTTTTTTTCCTACTTTTTTTACATCTTGTGTCAAAATGACTTTCATTTCGTATCACCTTCCTTAAAATATTTATCAATTGCTTCACGAAGTTTTTCTTTTGCCTCATGAGGAGTAACGCCTTTAAGCTGAGCACCTGCTATACCTAGATGGCCTCCTCCTCCTAATAACTCCATAATACGCTGAACATTCATATCTCCTAATGCCCTGGCACTAATCATGCAATATTCTTCCCTGCCAGTAATAACAAAAGAGGCTTCTATTCCCTTTATGTTAAGTAATTCATCGGCTACTTGAGCAGCAATAATCTGAGGATGTGGCGTTGCTGCATTTACTTCTGCAACAGCTACATTATGTTCCCACATTTCTGCTGCTTTAATAGCTGCTGCTCTTGCCCTATAGGTTTCCATATCATTTTGAAACAGCATTCTAACACGGCTACTATCTGCACCACTTCGTCTTAAAAAAGCTGCTGCTTCAAAGGTTCTGACTCCTGCTTTAAAGACAAAATTCTTTGTATCAATGGTAATCCCAGCTAACAAGGCATCTGCCTCAATAGGTGTAAGTTTTATACGGTCTGTTAGATAAAGTAGTATTTCAGAGATCATTTCACAAGTAGAAGAAATATAAGGCTCTAAATAAGTTAAAACAGCATCTTCAATAAAGTCTGTGCTTCGCCTATGATGGTCAAATACCACTACCTTTTCAGCTTTCTCTAAAAGCGCTTCATGCTCTAAGTAACTCTTCCTATGAACATCCACTATAACTAATAAGGTATCCTTTTTTATACCCTCCATAGCCATTTCCCGGGGAATAAATAAATCCTCATATTCTTTGGATGCCACTATTCTATCATATAAACCTTGTATAGCAAAGGTAGGTTCATCTAAAATAATATGCGCCTTTTTTCCCATAATAGCTGCTGCTCTATAAACACCCATGGCTGCACCTAAACAGTCCATATCAATACTTTTGTGGCCCATAATATAAACTTTATCACACTCATGCAAAAGTTCTTTAAAGGCATAAGCCTTTATTCTTACTTTTACCCGTGCACTTTTTTCTACTTCCTTACTTTTTCCACCAAAGAAAGTATACTTATCATTATTCTTAATAACTGCTTGGTCACCCCCTCGCCCTTGGGCAAGGTCAAAGGCTGCCCTTGCTTCTTCTCGAGAAGCCGTTAAGGATTCTAGATTGTAGCCAATCCCCATACTGATTGTAGCTGGAAGTTCATTTCCTACTTGAATACGTCTTACTTCATCTAGTACATCAAATTTACGTTCCACCATGGCATCTAACTCCTTCTTGTTAAATACCATAATATATTTATCCTTCTCAAAGCGTGTAATAACAACTTCTCGTTCCTTAAACCATAAATTGATTTTACGATCAATAATGGCGGTTAACATCGGTCTTCTCACTTCCTCAATGCTATGCATTATTTCATCATAATTATCAATGCACACATAGCCTAACATACAACGTTGTTCCTTGATACGCTGTTTAAGCAGAAGATTTTCTGTACAATCCATAAAATAAAGAATAACGAGTCCTTGTTCTTGAATCCATTCTCCTAGTATATGATAATCTTTATCTTGCACATGAACGTCCATTTCAAGCTTCTGCTCTTTATGAAGGACTTCATTCCATTTAATATTTTCTAGCTTATTCTTAATAGGTTGTCCTACCATTTCTCCCTGATGACAAAATTCTTCAAAGGACTTATTCGCCCATTTGATTATGCCACTTTGATCAACTATAACAACAGGAATTTGGGCGTTGAAAAATAATTGACTTCGTGTATTCGTAAGAACCTCTGCCTTTTTGTCTATTTCTTGTTCTAACATTCTCTTAAGCTGAGGCCTATATACCCCACTTCCTACTAATAATAGTAACAGGAGAATAATAAGCAATGCTACCCCCATCTTTGTAAATAGGGCCAGTATACTAAAAGCTATCCCTAACCCTATTCCAACTTGTGCAATCTGCAGCAAATTCATACTATGGGAAAAACCTAATTTCTTCTTATTTTTCATCTCGATTTCTTCTCCTAATCTAAACTATAATGTCTGTTTTTCTATAGTTAAAAATAGTATCGAAACATCCAAACAAAACTAACATACTCGGATAAATAATAAATAAGATGCTTATTAAAATATAAAGCATAACTTTCATCCCTATGTGTAGAGGCCCCTTACTAATGATTCCCACAAGAGCTAATGCCCCCGCAAGTTGCAATAAATATTGTAAAACAATCAAAACATTGGCTGCTAATGTCACGGCTATAACATTTTCATTCAGTGGTGTAAAAGGCGTCATCATAGCTAAGGTTAATATGAGAATCGCCCATTTTGATAGTCTAAAAGACACCAGCTGTTTTAGGTTTACACCCTTTAGTTTCTTTAAACGCAATATAAGTTGGACAAGTAATAAGTTAATGGCGGCTAAAGTAATACTCATCACTACTATAAGTGCTGGGTAAACCTTCTTCATGAGCTCGATAATTATAGAAACCATTCCCTTTATATCACCCAGTTGGTTAATAGATTCTGCTGGTAGGGTAGTCTTCAAATTTTCAATAGTATCAAAATAGATTTGCTTGATCTCATCGGCACTTTGGATAAAAACTTCTCCGTAATTAATCCCTAGGTAACTCATAACGAGCCCATAACCAAAAACTCCTACTACAATACCCAAAGCTGTATAAATAATCATATGCGGTAGGGAGAATTCTTTCTTATACATAAAACGGATTATATAAGCAGGTATACACACGGCTACCACAAAAACAAGTAGGGCTTCTAACGTTCCTGTAAGCATAAAAATCCCTATAATTGCTGTACTACAAAATAAAAAGTCTATACCTTTAGGCATGCTTTCTTTTATCAAACATACTGTTAATGGTATAGAAAGAATAGGGAAGAAAAATAGCCCATAGGCACTATAAATCCCTAAACCAGCCAAAACAATATATGTTAATAAGATACCTATTAATCCAATAATATTTTTAGAGCTTAACTGCATTTCAAGTTATCCCTCCTTTAGTATACATAGTATCAAAATTCATGTCTTTTTATTATACCATATAATAGCCTTTTAATACTAGAGGCTATCTAACCTAACTTGTCTGTTCCCATAATTGTGACTAGAAGTCATTGAAAGCAAAAAAAAACCACTGCTAGGCAGTGGTGTGTGCATTTTGTGTGTGCTTATTTCTCTCTCTAGTTGTTATTTTGCTTTAATTAATCTTGTGTGTATGGTAAAAGTGCGATGTGTCTAGCACGTTTGATAGCAATTGTAAGCTTACGTTGTGCTTTTGCAGAGTTACCAGTGATTCTTCTAGGAAGAATTTTACCTCTTTCAGAAATAAATTTCTTTAATGTGTTAATATCTTTGTAATTAATCTTTTTGATATTATCGCCAGCAAATTGATTTATTTTACGTCTTCTACGGTTATGTCTTTTTTGCATTGCCATTGTTTGTTCCCTCCTTCATTTTATTATAAAAATTAAGACTAAAATGGTAAATCGTCATCTTCTTCGATTTGAGTTGGCATAAAGCCAGCTACAGAATTACCTGAAGGGGAAGTAGGTGCAGGGCTACTGATTGGTGAATCTATCATGACACCACGAGATTCAGATGAAGATCTGCTTTCAGCAAAATGTTGCTCTTCCACTACTACATCTACAGCAGTATGTTTAACCTTTTGTTGGTCCTCCCAAGAGTTTACTTGTAAGCGTCCAACAATAGAAACCATCTGGCCTTTTCTAAAGTACTTCTCTGCAAATTCACCAGCTTTACCAAATGCAACAATATTAAAAAAGTCAACATCTTGTTCGCCTTGTTTTGCAAATTGTCTTCTCACTGCAATACCATAACGTGCTACTGCAACAGGGTTAGCAGATTGTGAATAGCGTACTTCAGGATCTCTGGTTAAACGTCCCATTAATATTACTTTGTTCATGCCTAAGCCCCTTTCTTCAGGAAAATTTCTTATTTATCTTCAAGAGATACGATTAAATAACGAAGAACTGGTTCCATAATACGAATTCTGCTCTCGATTTCTGCTGGTGCAGAAGTCTCAGCGTTGAATTGAATGAAATAGTAGAAACCTTCTCTTTGTTTGCTTATTTCATAAGCAAGTTTTCTCTTACCCCAATCATCTACATTGGTGATTTCTCCACCAAAGCGTGTGATAAGATCTTTTACTTTTTCAAGAGTTTCTAATTTTTGTTCTTCCGCTAAATTTGGGAATAAAACAACTGATAATTCGTAATTTCTCATGTCAGCACCTCCTTTTGGACATTGGCCCTATACCTTCATATTTATATAGAGCAAGGATTACATTACAGTTTATAATCATACCACAAAAACCGTAATAAGACAAGTTATTTAAGCTTAAAATTTAAGGTAAAAAATTCATAAGTATGATTGATTTATTTTTCTAGATGCCTTAAAAGCTTTTTGACACTCTTTTCAAATTTCTCTCTTGGAATCATAATAAGGTGATTACAATTTAAACAACGTAGTTTGAAGTCCACACCCACACGCAAGATTTCCCACTCATTGGTACCGCAGGGGTGTGGTTTCTTCATTTGCACTACATCTCCAACTACATAATTCATTTTTACCCTCCTTTGATTAATTCCCATTTATTCTAATTATTATACATTAAGTTTAAAATTATTATAGCATACTTTGTAAAATTAACTGGCCAAAATATCACTTTTCATTTCCCTAGAACTTATTTCTAAAAAAGAACTCTTTTTACCTCTCCTGCTCTTTCAATAATGGTACACTCAGAATATCTTAGAAATGATTTATACATCTTTATATATTATTTAATTAATTCAGATTGTTTATACATATTTATATATCATCTAATAAATTCAAATTATTTATAACTTCCTTCTTAACAAGTTGCCAATTCCCATATATAATGATTTTAACAAATACATATTGGATGGTGATGTTATGAAAGGAACTATAGTTGCTACTTGGATTAAAACATGTAAGAAACTTTATGGTCAAGAACCTGTAGAACTGGCAATGGAAAAAATAGGGTGGAAAGCAACGCGAATTTTCTCACCTATAGAAAATGTAGAAGACCAACAAGTTGCGTCACTTATTAGTCATTTGTCAGAACAGTTGGGTAAGTCTACCTCTAACTTATGGCATGACATTGGAAAAGATAATATTTTAGCCTTCCACTCAGCCTTTCCATCTTTTTTTAAGCATCATAACATGTATTCTTTCTTAAAATCTCTTTTTGATATCCATGTTGTGATGACCAAAAAATTTGCAGGCGCAAAACCTCCTCTCGTTTCCATGGAAGCTATTTCTGAAACAGAAGCTGTGTTTACGTATCAATCTCCTCGAGGAATGTTTGATTATTTTTATGGCCTATTGGATGGCTGTATGGAATTCTTTAAAGAAAAAGTAATTGTTAACGAGGTGGAAAGACGTCAGGGTTACTTATCTGTTCGACTTGCCTTTTCCCACTCTATTTTTGAAGAAAAAAAATACTTCTTTAATCGACTACTTTCCTTTGGTTTTATTACAAGTATTCCCGTTAAAAATGCTTTATTTGTCTTTATAACCAGTAGTCTCTTATTCCTTGTCCCTCTTGGGATAAATCAGTGGCCACAAGCCCTTTTGTTAGGTCTTATAAGTAGTCTACTTACTGCTTTTAGTACAGCATTGCTGCTTAAACCCTTTCACTTTATTGAAAGAGAAATAACACGATTGATTGATAAAAATTATTTATATGATAATTCTTTGCTCACTCGTGACCGCTTTGAAAGCCTCTATCATTTACTTTCTACTTATAAAAAAGGTTTGCAAGCAGATTTTGTAGGCTTTAAGGGCGTTACAGATGAAATGGATAACTTTGTAAAAGACATCCGTATCATCTCTGATAACATGCTAAGTACTTCTGAAGAAATCTCAAATGTTGTGGAACAAGTAGCTTTAGGAGCTGTTTCCCAAGCTGAAAATACCAGTCAAGCAGCAAATGTACTTAATGACAATATTACTATCTTAAGAGAAATCGTCAAAACGGAAGATATTAATAAACAAGATCTATCCGTTGCCATGGCTAAAATTAACAATAGCTACGAAAATGTAACCTGCTCTAGTCAAAACATCTTTAATACCCTTAATAATTTTACTGTTATTAACCAAAAAAGTGAATACCTACACCAGAAAGCCAATAACATAACTAATATTGTAGAAATGGTTTCTAGTATTGCCGAACAAACTAATTTACTGGCTCTTAATGCCTCTATCGAAGCTGCCAGAGCGGGTGAAGAAGGTAGAGGATTTGCTGTGGTAGCTGATGCTATTCGCAAGCTAGCTGAACAATCCAAGACAGCTGTTAATGATATCAATAGCAATCTAGAGCAATTTGTAACGGAAATAAGTGGCTTTATTGAGCTCCTGCAGAAAGAGTACTATGCTCTTGAATCTGAAACCAAGAGCTTTGAGCAAGTTAAATCTGTTAGCTTTGAAGCCAACGAAGCCATTCAGAAAGTTTCAAAATCTATGCTTGAAACCATTATTGCCTTAAAAAATGATGCTGATGATATTTCCAAAGCCTTTATAAATGTTGAATCATTAGCAGCTATTGCCGAAGAAAATTCTGCTTCCTCTGAAGAAGTAAGTGCAAATGTTACCAAGTATACCTCTGAGATTAATAAACTGATTTATGATATTCAAGATTTCCAAAGTATCACCCAGTACTTTAAAGGTGAATTAAGTAATTATAGATCTTAGTTCCTTCAAATAAGGCCAATAAAAAGACCATCCCACTGTGTTTTTAAAGTGTGATGGCCTTTTTTATTACCCTACTTTATCAAGTCCTAAAAATCAACATATAACAAAAAAGGAACTTAAGTTAGTTAAGTTCCTTTTTTTAAGGCGACAACCAGATTTGAACTGGTGATAAAGGTGTTGCAGACCTCTGCCTTACCACTTGGCTATGTCGCCGTATTAAGTTGGCAACCACTTACTCTCCCAGTCCGTCTCCAGACAAGTACCATCAGCCGATTTAGTCTTAACCGTCGTGTTCGGTATGGGAACGGGTGTTTCCCTAAATCGCATCATCACCAACAAATGACCCATAGGAGAATCGAACTCCTGTTACCGCCGTGAAAGGGCGGTGTCTTAACCGCTTGACCAATGGGCCCTTTAACTCCCCGAGTAGGGTTCGAACCTACGACCCTCCGGTTAACAGCCGGATGCTCTGCCGCTGAGCTATCGAGGAATATCTATAAATTATATGCATAAACTGGAAATTTTGTTACTTCCAATTACCTTGTAAGTATAGCATATCCTTTGACTTATGTCAACACTTTATACTCACAAAACTAAACACAATCCTTGTTTTAACCGTTGTTGATGACATTCTATCTCATGATAGAACTATTGAACTTCTTAACTCACTTTTGTTCGTTAAGCTTTTCTTATCTAGGTCAAACCCTCGAACCGTTAGTACTTAGTACCTACACACATTACTGTGCTTACAGCCTAAGCCTATCTACCTCATAGTCTCTAAGGGGTCTTACTCCATTTCTGGATGGGAAGTCTTA
>JAEYNQ010000281.1 GCA_023412455.1 Bacillota bacterium | reverse complement strand
ATATCATTAATGGTCGTATAATAGGTTTGATCACTTCCAAAGTACCCTATTTGATTTTTAGTTAATATATTTTTAGTATCCGTATAACCTTCACTTCCATAATCTTTTGAATGATTATTAGCCAGATTGACTACCTCGATATTGCCTAGTTCTAAAATCTTTATGTACTCTGGAAGTCCTCTAATAGCAAATTCCTTTTTCGCTGCAATTCCTCTAGTAGTCAGTGGTCCTTCTAAATTAATAATAGTTAAATCATCCTCTTCAAAAACGGTTTTAACATTTTTCATGAAATATGCATACCCATTTGCCCGCGCTACTTCATCAAAACGTCCCCCTGTACCTTGTCCTTTATAATATCCGAGGGTGAAATCTCCTGCTGCAGATATCGTTATTCGTTTTTCATTAATCTCTTCTTCATATTTTCCAGCTTTTCCTATATTCTCTTTTCCTGAAATACTTATCTCGCCATCTTTATTCACTACATCATACCCTAAAAACTCAGAAAAAAACCTTAATGGTACATATACCTTACCTTCTTTAATAATAGGGGCTGCAGATAAAGACCAGTTTGTTCCTTTCCCATTTGCAACTTTACTCCCTACCTTAATCCAAATATCGCCTTGGTTAATAATGACTTTCCCTTCTTTTTCTTCCCAAACCACATTATACCCCAATGCCTTTAGAACAGTTGCCGCTTGTACCATAGTAATAGATTGCTCTCTATAGCTAATTTGCTTATCTAATTTGATAGTCTTACCTATGTCATTTCCTAGCACTTGTGTACAAAACAACTGATTACTTCCTATAAACATACACATGATCATAACAATAATAAAATTGTTTCTTACCCTTTTATGCCTATTTCTCATCTACACATCTCCCCTTCACTTACTATACTGTTCTTTCCTGTTTTCATATAGAATCTTATTATTTCTAAGCTTTTTCATTAGTTTAGTATGTTTAATTATGTGTATCTAATTTACTGAACTTAATTTTACATTTTTAGCTTTCTTGATTTCACTTTTTATAAGTTACTTCTTCTAATAGCCATTTTGCTACACCATCTTCTTCATTACTTCCTATTATATCTGTCGCTATCTTCTTAAGTTCTGGAACAGCACTGGCTACTGCATAGCATTCATCTGCTATTTCGAACATAGGTATATCATTCACGGCATCCCCAAAAGCAATGACTCTATCATACTGAAAGAGCTTCTTTAACTGTTTAATAGCATTGGCTTTAGTAGCTTTCTTGGGCATAATCTCACACCAATACTCTTCTCGATAAAGCTCCTTCTGAAATACACAGTTATAGCTAGGGTGATCTTTTAACGCCTTATAGATAGGAAGGAGATCTTCTCTTTCTCCTATACAAGTAAAATAAAACACTTCACCCTCATATAAAGCTTCTGTTTGCCCTACTTCTCTAAAACGCTTATCCCCTTTTCTATTATTTAAATAATAGCGAATGCCTTCATTTTCATACTCTGGTATCCAACTTACCCTTTCTATCTCCTCTATAAAAGCATATACCAAAGGGCTTACTTGATAGTTATGTAAGAGTTCTTTTATGAACTGTTTTTCTTCTGTACTAAACCCACTAGAAGCTATGACCTCTCTTGTTGTAGCATCTAAAATAAAGGCGCCATTATAGACAATAACCGGGAGCTGTGGACTTAAACCTTTAGCCACAACAGATGCCGAATTTAAGGATCTTGCCGTAGCATAGGTAAAGTGCATGCCCCCCTTAATAAGCTCATTAATGATCTTTTTACTATATTCACTTATTCTATCCCTTGTATTTAATAAAGTGCCATCTAAGTCAGTCACATATAATGTCTTCATCACTCTACCTCCTATCCTTATCTATAAGTATATCAAATACTAAAATCCCAGAGCATGATTGATTGTTATGTCCTAGGATTAGCTAATTATCTAATTATTTAGTTCTACTTTTTTACTACTTCACAACGTAGTACTTTTCTCCTATTACACAGTACATTTATTTCACTCTTTTATCATTTATTTTCTTATTAATATTTCACTTCTACTAGTGAAAGTGCCTTAGGCTTAGCCATAGGATAGCCTGCTGCTCTTTGCTTTTTATCCATGATTTCCTTGGTTTGCTGGGCTGTTACCGTTCCTTTGCCTGCTTCAATGATTGCACCAATAATCATTCTTGGCATATGAAGTAAGAAATCATCTGCTGATACTCGAATGCGAATGATATTCTCTTCCTTGGTGATTTCAATCTCATTAATGGTTTTCATGGTTGATTTGCCATTAGGTTTTAAACTTGTAAAGCTTTGAAAATCATGAGTACCTTTAAAAACAGCTGCCACTTCTATCATATTTTCAAGATCAAATTCAGAGTCTATATGGTGTACGTACTTTCTAGTAAATACATCTCTCTTCGCACCACAATTAATGGTGTACTCATATGTTTTAGCTTTTACATTGTAACGTGGGTGAAAGCGCTCATTTACTTCCTCTATGCTTTTCACCACAATATCCTCTGGTAAAAACTCATATAAATAATCTAGCATACACTCTGTGCTTAAAGTACAATCTGTTTTAAAACTGGCTACATAATTTTCTGCATGGACACCTATATCTGTACGATCACAGCCAATAATCTCTATTTGCTCCTCTGTCATTTTCTCAAGAACTGTTTTAATTTTTGCTTGTACAGTAAGATCTGTATCTCTTTGAAGCTGGAATCCTTTATAACGACTGCCATCATACTGAATAACGATTTTAAAATTTCTCATTAAGTTTACCTATATTCTTTCTTTCGAATAATATGAATCCCTTGGTTTATTATAACATTTATTTTGATAATTAGATACATTACAAAAAGTCCAATTTGTTCTCTACATGAGTTTTACCGTTAGTCTAATGGGCATAAGGTAAGCTCGTTTAACTGATTCGGTTCAACTAACTTTTGTGTAATCCTTATATCAATAAAAGGAGCTGTCATGAAATAACTCTTTCATACAAGTTATCCTCTGATTTATTAAGTGATAACTTGCATTTTATATGAGTTTCATGGCAGCCCCTTTTCTATAATTCATAGGGCGTTGTTTGATATAAATAGTAATTAACCCAATTCGCATAAAAGAGATAGGCATAACTACGCCATTTATTAATAGGCTTCTTAGTTACATTATCTTCTTTAAAATAATATTTAGGTATATTAGGATTTAAGCCTTTTCCTTGGTCTCTAAAATATTCCTGGGCTAATGTCTCTGAATCATACTCAGCATGCCCCATAGCAAAAATATACTTTCCCTCTTTACTCTCAATGGTATGGACACCTACTTGCTCTGATACTGCAGAAATAATTAATTCAGGATGCTTCTCTAAATCTGCTTTTCTTACCTCGGTATGTCTTGAATGTGGGACATCAAATTCATCATTAAATCCCTGAAACAATCTAGAATTTGGATTCACTACTGTATGCTTAAAAATACCGAATTGCTTTTCATTTGTTAGGTATTTAGGGATCTTATAATGATAGTAAAGCGCAGCTTGTGCCCCCCAACATAGATGTAATGTAGAATGAACATGGGTTTTAGACCATTCCAAGATTTCACATAGTTCCTGCCAATACTCAACCTCCTCAAATTCCAAGTTTTCTACTGGCGCACCTGTAATAATCATACCATCATACTTTCTTCCTTTTATCTCTCTAAATTCCTTATAAAAGCCACTCAAATATTCTTTAGCAGTATGTTTTGGAATATGAGTTGCTGTATATAATAAATCTACTTCTATTTGAAGGGGTGTATTGGTTAAACAACGTAGTAATTGTACTTCAGTAGCAACTTTAGTAGGCATCAGATTCAATATAATGATTTTTATAGGTCTAATATCTTGATGAATAGCCCTCTCAGTTGAAATCACAAAGATATTTTCTTGTTCTAATATAAGCCGTGCCGGCAAATTCCCTGGGACTTTTACTGGCATTTCTTTTCCTCCTTTCGTGCAACATTGATTATTTGACTTCCTCTATACTTGCCACCTTTATGGTATCACTCTCTAACTCACCTATAACTTTAATGATAATATGTCTCTCCTTTGCAGTGGTAAAAAGAATCTGCTCGACTTTCTCATTTCCTACTGCATCAAACGCATAAAAGGTGTTTTTGTCATTAACACCTTTTATAACAAGACCATAACCACTAGCCTGACATTCCTCCATGGTTAAACACATCTTTGTATCTATCTCGGGTCTAATTTTTCCAAAGCAATGCTGGTCTTGTAAAATACCTTCATATACATTTTCTAACTCCTCTTGGGTAGCCGTCACATTACCTAAGTAATCTATCAATTTACAGCAAGCTGCATAGAAATTGCCGTAACCTGCCCCTCTATTCTTCTTTACTTTTAATAGGTTTCGCACCTCATCTATTTGCTTAGTCAAATTGATTTTATAAGTCTCATATGCGCCATTCACATCTTCTTGCAACCCTTCAACATTAATCCCTTTATCTGTTAAGCTTCCCTCTACAATCACTGCTAAATAATCCTCTTTTTGAGTTACATTCAAATAAGCTTTGGCAAGCTCTTCATCTTTTTCATTTAGTTCCTTGGCTTCTACAGTAGTTGTGCCTAGACCTAGTATAAGTAGCATTATTCCTATTGTTTTTAAAAGTCCTCTTACTTTTTTCATTAAATTTACTCCTTTCATTCAGTCTCCAGT
>JAEYNQ010000035.1 GCA_023412455.1 Bacillota bacterium | reverse complement strand
TTAAGCACATTGAACCAGTGGAGCAACAAGCCATTCAAAGCTTTGAAGAGAAAGTGAGGGAGAAACTACAGTGACTCATGAACAGATATATGATCTCTTGCAGCAGTTAAAGATTCCTCTTGCCTATAATCATTTTAAAGAAACACAGCATACACCTTATTTGATATACCTTACAGAAGATACTTCTAACTTCGGGGCAGATAATAAGGTGTATTTTAAAGTAGATAATTGGGTGATTGAGCTTTACACAGATAAGAAAGATCTTAATTTAGAGACAAGATTAGAAGTTCTGCTTGAGGATGCAGAGCTTTACTATCAAAAATATGAAGCTTATATTGATACAGAAAAAATGTATCAAGTACGTTATGAAATTTAGGAGGTGACATTGATGAGTAATAAAATTAAGTATGGTCTTAAAAACGTGCATTACGCTACAATCACTGAAACTAATACTACTGGAGTAGTAAGTGTTACTTTTGGAAAACCCATTCCTATTCCGGGTGCAGTTAATTTAACTTTATCTCCAGTAGGAGATACCACACCTTTTTATGCAGATGATATTGAATACTTCACAGCTATTGCAAACAATGGGTATGATGGTTCACTAGAAATGGCCCTTATACCAGATAGCTTTAAAGTAAGTATTCTTAAAGAAATACTAGATGCTAAAAAGGTACAGTTTGAAGAGAATGATAAGCAGCCTGTACCTTTCGCATTACTATTTGAGTTTTCTGGAGACGTTAAAGCGACTCGCCACACTCTATATTACTGTAAGGCAACTAGACCTAATATTGAAAGTGGTACAAAAGGGCAGGGGATTGAACCTAAGACGGAAACACTCAATTTGACCTGTAGGACCTTACCAGGTACTGCTATTATCAAAGCTAAAACTACAGATGAGACAGATGCTACCACATATACTTCTTGGTATACAACAGTTTATGAGAAATCTGCAGATGCAGAAAGTGGTGAATAAGCATGGAGAAAATGATTAAGATTGGAGATAAAGAAGTGGCTCTTAGAACAACAGGAGCCACTTTACTTCGCTATAAAATGCAATTTGGTAAAGACCTTCTAACTGAGCTTATTAAGCTAGATGGTGCTTATCAAAATGGAGAGCTACAAGCTGAAAAACTAGACTTTGAAATGTTCTTTAATATCCTTTGGGTAATGGCAAAGACAGCAACACCAGACATTAAGCCTCCGCTAGAATGGCTTGATGAATTTGAAGAGTTTCCTATCATGGAAATACTACCAGAAGTAATGGTCCTACTTACTAACCTTATGAGAACCAGTAAAAAAAAGTAGCTGAAGAAGGAACTGAAAGTAGTGAAGCCATGACTACTGAAAGTCTGATGGTTCATGCCCTTAAAAGAGGGTTACTTATTGCTGATTTTCATGAACTAAGCATTGGCATGATACTGGATTATATTAATCAATATGATGTACTTATTTGGAACCAAGATGATGTAAAGGAAAATACTACTATTGCTCTTCAAAATCACTTTGATAAATTCTAATAGATAATTTATGACAAATAGACATATCAAATGTTAGAATATATAAAAAGTGAATGGGGATGAGCAATCATGACTGTTTCAGATTTATTCAAAGAAAAACCAACAAGGTGGGGGTTCAGAGGTGATCCTTATTTGTGGGATGATTTAGAACAAGCATTTAGAGAAGTACAGTTACCATATAGTGAAGAAAATTTTAGGGAAAAGCTATCTACATGTATCGAAGAAATTACTGGAGAAAGATTAGAAGCAGGAGAAGATATAGACGTAGTGATGTATGATCATGGTGGGATGTCAAGCGGTAAGATAAGCTATGACTTTTGGTCCAATACAGCAATCCCACTTCTTATTAAAAGGTTAAATATCGAGAATAAAAGGCTACAAGATAAATATCAGTACGGAAAAATTATTGAATTGTTTAAAAAATAAATATAAGAAGATTATGTTGTTGCACTTACGTTAGACGGTAGGTGCTTTCTTTATGACTGAAATTAGCAAGGAGGTGATAGCGTGGCAAGTAAAATCAAAGGGATTACCATTGAAATTGGAGGGGATACCAAGCCTTTAGAGAAAGCTTTAAGTGATGTTAATAAAACCAGTAGAAACCTTCAGTCTGAACTTCGTGAAGTAGAGAATCTCCTTAAACTTGATCCAGGAAACACAGAGCTTATAGCCCAAAAGATGAAACTTCTCCAAGAGCAAACTGCTAACACCACTGAAAAGCTAAAACGTTTAGAGGATGCACAGGAACAAGTAAATAGGCAATTTAGAGAAGGTAAGATTAATGATGAACAATATAGAGCTTTTAATCGTGAGATTGAACAGACTAGAATTCAGTTAAGGCAACTCGGTGAAGCGGCTAATGACTCTATCGATGAAGTTGAAAAACTAGGCGATGCTAGTGAAGAGTCTGAAGGTAAGCTTTCAAAATTAGGTTCTATGGCAGGAAATGCAGCTAAATCAATCGGAGGTATGGCAGTAAAAGGAACTGCTGCTGCCTTAGTAGGCATTGGAACAGCAGCCGCTGGAATAGGTGTAGCAGCTGTTAAAAGTGCAGATGATGCGCAAAAAGCACTTAATAGTTTACAAGTACAAACGGGTGCAACAGACTCTGAAATGAAAAGTCTTGAAGAAGGTATGATGGCGATCTATCGTAATAACTTTGGAGAAAACTTTGAGGATATTGCAACCTCTATGGCTACTATTGCTCAGCAGACCAACATGACCGGCAAAGAGTTAGAATCTGCTACCACCAATGCCTTACTACTTAGAGATAGTTTTGATTTTGATGTAACAGATTCAACAAGAGCCGTAAATCAAATGATGAAAGAGTTTGGTATTAGCGCAGATGAGGCCTATACATTAATAGCGCAAGGGGCACAAAATGGACTTAATGCCAATGATGACCTCTTAGATACGATCAATGAGTATAGCGTGCATTTTAATCAGTTAGGTTTAGATGCTGAAGATATGTTTAACATGCTTGAAAATGGTACGGAGAGCGGTACTTTTAGTGTTGATAAGCTTGGAGATGCAGTAAAGGAGTTTGGTATTCGCGTAAAAGATGGTAGTAATACCACTACAGATGCCTTTGAAGCTTTAGGGCTAGATAGTGACGATTTAACTAAGCGCTTTTCTGAAGGTGGAGAAGAAGCTTCTGAAGCTTTTAATGAAGTGATTTCAGCTCTTATGGAATGTGATGATAAAGTTGTTCAAAACACAGCGGGGGTTGGACTATTTGGCACGATGTGGGAAGACTTAGGAGTAGAAGCCATTGGTGCTTTAACTAATGTAAATGGCGAAATTAGTAAGTCATCTGACACTTTAAAGCAAATGAACAAGATCAAATACAATGACTTGGGTAGTGCTATAAGTGGTATAGGGAGAATCCTTCAGACCGATTTTTTAATTCCTATGGGTAAAGAGGTTTTACCTCTATTAAGTGAGTTTGCCACTGCACTATCAAAGGGCTTTAGTGGGGATAGTTTATCTGACTTTACTAAGTCAATTAACACTTTTTCTGAAGAAATCATCAATAAATTAACAGCAGCTTTACCCAATCTAGTCAAAGTCATAAGTGAGGTATTAAGTGGCATAGCTTCGGCTTTAGCAGAGGTAATCCCCACTGTTTTACCCTTATTAATAGATGGGGCTTATCAATTAATTAATGCTTTGATTACAGTCATACAGGAAAATGCACCTGCTTTTGCTAATTTAGCAGGTGAGCTAATAACGGGTTTTATTACTTTTTTAATGGAAACATTACCCTCTTTGGCAGATGCAGCTTTACAAATCGTCATTACTTTAATGAATGCCTTATCAGAATCCCTTCCAACCTTAATTCCTGTTATGGTGGAGGGGATTTTGAATTTGGTTCAAGCTATTTTAGATCATCTACCTACTTTCATTGAAGCAGCAATTAACATTATTCTAGCTCTAGTAGAAGGTATTTTGAATGCCTTGCCCACATTACTGGAACAAGCGCCTGTTATTATTGGTCAGTTAGTAGAGGCACTTGTTGCTGCTATTCCCCAGTTAATAGAAGCGGCAGTGCAGATTATTACAGGACTTGTGACATTTATTATTAATAATCTAGATAAAATTATTCAAGCTGCTATTGAAATTGTACTAGCACTTGTAGCAGGACTCATTCAATCTATTCCAGAGCTCGTTCAAGCCACGCCTAAACTAGTTGATGCGATTATTCATGTCTTTACCAGTACAAACTGGGCACAGATAGGACTTAATCTTGTTAAAGGAATTGCCAATGGAATTATAAATGGCATAGGTTCCGTTGTTCAGGCAGCTACAAAGATGGCTGAAAGTATTTGGAGTAGTATTACAAGTAGTTTTGATATGCATTCACCTTCAAGATTGGCTATTAGGGTATTTAAAAATGACTTTGTAGAAAAGGGTATCGGACAGGGTATTTTAAAGGGGATTCCTGAAGTAGTAGAAAATACCAAGGAAATGAGTCAGAGTATTATTGGCGCTATGAGTAATATGCCTAAGTTAGATATAGTACCTAAGATGCAAACACTAGGATCGGTTAAGGCGGTTGGTATAGCAAGTTCAGCAGCTACATCAAGCCATTATGCAGATGGAGACATTGTTATTCAAAATATGAACATTAACTCTAAAGAAAATGCTCAGTACTTTGCAGAGTATCTTTACTCTTTAAAGAAATCAAGAAATAGAACGATTGGGGTGATGACATGATAGAACTTTATACTTTAAGAGATTTGGTAAAACCGTATGCTAAAATTCCTATTGTATCAGGTAGTACTAGTGCCGAAAGAAATGGCTACTATAAACTTACCTTTTCTATTCTAAGTAGATATCTTAAAGAAAATCAAATAGTCATTAACCAAAACACCATCTTTAAAGTAGATGGCCTTTTTTATGTTTGCACAGATACAGGCAATAATGATGGGGAGAAGGTAGAACTTACTTTTAATGCTGAGCTACTTCAAACGCAAATACTCATGTTTACTTATATTGATTTACTTAAGCTAGAAAGCACTAGTGTTAGTGAAGTTCTTTCAAAGATTTTAGACCCTACCATTTTAGAAGTAGGTATTTGTGATGATCTAACTTATTTTGACCTAGATATGAGTCAGACCAATGCACAAGCAGTTCTTGGCAAAATTCTAGAATTATCAAAAGGTGAACTTTCCTATGATGGTTTGAAAATCAATATTAGAAAAGCTAACTGGCAAGAGGATTATAGAACCTTAAAAAAAGGTAGAGATTTTACAACATTAGATGAAAGCACTGATGTATCAGATGTGATTACTAGACTGCATTATAAGAGCAAGAGTGGTGAAATAAGTGGTACAGTTGATAGTCCTAATATTAATAAATATGGTTTTGCAAGAGAGGGATATCAACAGTTTGACTCAGAAGATGAAGGTATACTAGCTATAATTGCCAGTGAGTATCTTTCTACTGTAGATACACCAGCTTGTAGTATTTCTATTAGTATTCCTAAAGTTAGAAAACTTTCCTTGAATCTTTGTGAAACTGTTAAGCTACACAATACTTTGTTAGATGAGGAATTAACTTATAAGGTTGTGGGTTATAACAAGAGCCTAATAACAGGTGATGATACTTATCAGTTAGGTCAAAGGAAAAAGGATTTTACAGATATAGAGCAGATCATAGCTGAGCAAACCCAAGAAGTTGTTCAAGATGTTGTTCAGAATGTTATTGTGGAAGTCATTGAGCAACAGGTTATTAGTGCTAATACAGCACATATCCTTAATGCTTGGATAAGGGACTTAAATGTAGAATTTCTTGAAACTAACTTTGATGCCTTGGATGTAAGAAAAGCCTATCCAGAAGGTGGCATACGTAACTTTATCAGAATTAAAGAAGAACAGATTGAGTTTGTAACTCAAACATTAAGTGATACTGAAACCCAAGATTATATGAACAAGGATGGTGACCAGATTTATTACACAGCTATTGATGAGCATGTGCAAGCTTATAAGTATTTTACCATTACATCTCCCACAAGTATTTATCAAAATTTAACAGTAGCACAAGTGGATAAGTTCAAGGTTAAAGTAAGGAAGATCCTTACAGAAAGTATTAAAGCTTCTTTTGCTTTTGGTCTTATTGGAGATACCCAATATCCACTAATGAGATGGGGCGTAGGAACCGATACGAGTGGTACCAGTGATAAAGGAAAAGGATTTATTTATAAAGAGTTAGATGGATTGGTACTTAAGTACATCGCTAGTACAGGAACAGTGCATCAAATTAAGTTAGGTGAGAATGGTATAGAAGGCTTACCAGCTGGCGGAGAAACTATTATCCAAAATATCAACATGGGTGGGCTGATTGAGATACCTGGTCAAGCCTTAACAAAAGCTTCATTTAATGCTTCAGGTGTAGTCGTTGAACATGGAGAAACCACCACTACATTTACTTGGACTAAGGATAGTCAAGGCAGAATTACTAGTTTATATAATTCTCAAACAGGGTTAACAGTGCCTGTTAGTTGGAGTTAGGAGGTGATAGGTGTGCTGATAAATGATTTTAGTATGGGCTTTATGACCGCATTAGCTTTCTTTGGTATCGGTAGTGCTTCTGAAACAAGTGGGTTGCCGGATCAAAGTACTTTAACCTTTGTAAATTGCGGACATTATACAGGGGATATTGGGGAGGGTGTATCAAACTTAAGTGATACAACTTATTATTCGGTTTTTAGTAGCATATATCACTATATCCCATCAAAAGGTGGCATTGTGATGATGGGCTCTTATCAATTGCAAGACTGGGAATATTTCGGAAGTATACAACCTAGAGCAATGATGCGTATTACAGCTGATGATGAGGTGATTTTTGAAGGTGAAGTAACAGAATTTTTTCCTGAAGAAACAGTAAAAGAAGTAAGGGCTTTTACTTATAAAAAGACGTTTAATATAGAAGCCAAGCGGTTAAATCTTAGTGAAAATATGGCATTAGAATTATACCAAACAATGATTATTGGTTATAAGTAGGTGAAGTATGAGTGATATTGAATTAAAAAATGGCTTTCTGTGTGGTTTGTTGGGTACAGGTCTTGGTATTGGAGGAAATTCTGAAAATGCTGGTGATGGCACTACTACAAATATCAAATTGCCACCTTTGGAACAGTTGAAAATAGTAAATTTAAATGCTTACGATTATGTGGCTACTTATCTGAATGCTACAACATATACACCTGTTTTATCTAGTAGCTTTAGCTATATGCCAAGTCAAGGTTATGTAATCATTGGCGGTTATGACTTGTTTGACTTCGAGGGACCTTATTGGGAGGCGTCACCTGAAGCAAATGTACGTATTATTGTAGATGGAAAAACAGTATTTGAAGATGATAGTAGGGTGCTTTTTGAAAGCGTTTCTTTTAGTCCTGCTATGGTTTTTCAATATCAAACAAGCTTTGAATTTGCAGCGAAAAGGTTGAATTTATCAGATACGATGCAAATGTTACTTAGAGAGACTATGGTTGTAGGATTAAAGTAAAGGGGGCATGCAAATGGCAAGTTTTTTCAAGTTAGTATTAGACACTTTAGCACCACAAGAGGTTAGTTTACTCATTAATAATGGGGTTACTATAACAGCTTCTCATCTAGTAACCTTAAAGATTAGTACTAAAGATGCAGTGACAACAGGCTATCAAATGAAAATATGGGGTGGAATAGAAGATGCAGCACTTGAGGCAGATGCGACCTGGCAAACGTATACTTCTAGTTTGCAAGTTACCTTATCACCAAGTGATGGTCTTAAAACAATCTATGTAAAAGTACGAGATGATGTACTTAATGAAAGCTCTGTAGTAAGTGCGACTATAGAAGTTAATACAGCTGTTCCAGTGGTAACTTTAATCAGTGGACCAGACATTACAAGAGTAAGCTATAATGCTCCAAAAGATGTCGTGAATTTCTCTTGGAGAGCAGATGTTGATATTATAGAATGGAAAGTCTGTGTAGTTTCTACTGAAGCAGATGCCCATAATGTAGGGATCGTCATTCCAGTTACGAATGGTTCACTTAATATGTCTGGTTTAGAAGTGGCTGCAAATACTTCTGTAGCTAGTGTCCTTAAAGCTAAGGATATGGCTGTAGCAAGTGATGGAGATGGGGAAAAGACTATTAAAGTTTTTGCTAAAACTGCTTCTGGTATTTGGAGTGCTTAAGAAAGGGTGATGAAATGGGGGATAAAGTATCCTTTACTTATAAAACCTTTTCAGATTGGGGTTCAGGCTTTACTGGGGAGATTACCATTACTAATCTTACCACAACACCTATTACCAACTGGGAGTTATCCTTTGACTGGAATGAAACAATTACTTCTTTTTATACTTGTACAATCAAATCACAGGTTGGTAGTACGTATACTATTATACCTATGTGGGATAAGGTGATTGCAGCGGGTAAATCCTTAAATGTTGGTTTTCAAGGAGAATCTGGTGGTATTTCTACATCACCTAGTAACTATAAGCTAGTTTGTGATGAGTTTGGTGCAAGCGTTCCAGTGGCCAACATTACTATCCTTAACTATTCAAGGAATAAGCTAGGAAAGGTTACTGGAACTACTAAATGTACAGTAACCTTTAAATCCGATCAGCCGTTAACAGCTTGGGAAGCTAGAGCTAATGGTGGAACGGGTGTAGGAGTTGGTCTTTTAGTAGGAGAAGGTGGTGCACTTGCAACCGGCGCAATAGAAAGTTTTGATGTAGATACTTCGGAGCTTACTTTAGGAGATAAAGAATATACCATCAAAGTTTATGGCAAAAACTCAGCAGGAGAGTGGTCTACATGAAGGGTGGTATTGGATTTAGTTGGTTTAGGCTAACTCTAGTTGATGAAGTAAAACATTATGTGACGATAGAGGGAACGTTGGCACAAGAACAAAATCTGATCGCTAATGTTGAAGGTAGCATAGAATTAATAGGCACTTTTTTAGAACAAGAACAGAAAGGACTTATCGAAGAACAACATCTTATAGGAACACTTAAAGTACATGAATTCATAGGCTTGTTGGGAGGTGATAGAGATGAATGATATTCGTATTGTCCAAGGAGAAACAGTAGACATCAGCGTAACAGTTAAAGATGAGCAAGGCAAGATAGTTGTTATAGAAGGCTTTGAAGGCATCTTTGGTTCAAGTGTAACAGGTCAAAAGAAAATGACAGTGGTTGATAATATGCTTATCTTATCTCTAACATCTGAAGAAACACTAGAAATGCAACCTAAAGAATACCGCTATGAGATAAAAGTAAAGACCACTGAAAACAAGATAAAAAGCATTTTATCAGGGCACTTGATTATAACAAAAGCATATGTGCAATTTGAAAAGTAGGGGTGACTGGAATGAAAGAATTACAATTTATATTTAGTGCCATTGGTGGAGCAGTGGGGTGGTACTTGGGAGGAATGGATGGGTTTATGTATGCACTGATTACCTTTGTAGTGATTGACTACATCACAGGACTTATGGTGGCGGTGCTAGAACATAAGCTCTCTAGTGAAGTAGGTTTTAAGGGCATCTTCAAAAAGGTGCTTATTTTTATTTTAGTAGGCATAGGGAATATGATAGATGTTCATTTACTTGGAAGTGGGAGTGCGATTCGTACTGCTATTATCTTTTTTTATGTTTCAAATGAAGGGATTAGTATAGTAGAAAATGCTGCTAAGATTGGCTTGCCAGTGCCTAAGAAACTATTGGATGTGTTAGAGCAGATTAAATCAAAAGGGGATGAGTAGATGGAGATTAAGCAAATGCACCTAACACCCAATGCCTATTCAAGACCAGGTACAAAGATGGGTAAAGTAAAAGGCATTGTTATTCACTATGTAGGCAATGCAGGTACTAGTGCTGAGGCTAATAGAACTTACTTTGAGAATCTAAAGTCAGGGCAGAAGATGAGTAATGGTGAGTATCGCTATGCCAGTAGTCATTATATTGTAGGACTAAAAGGTGAGATTATAGAGTGCATTCCTGAAACAGAAGTTGCTTATCATGCCAGCTCTGCGAATAAGGATCACATAGGTATTGAAGTCTGCCATCCTACTGCTGATGGGAAGTTTAGCGAAGTAACTTACAAAGCACTTATCTGGCTAATCATTGATATATGTAAGAGATATAGCCTTAACCCACTACAAAATGTGATTAGGCATTATGATGTAACGGGTAAAGATTGCCCTAGATATTATGTGAAAAATATAGAGGCCTGGGAGCAGCTAAAGAAAGATGCTGATAAAGGCATTGTAGAAAGTAATATAAGTAAGCTTAAGATTGAACTTAATGGAAAAATCAAAGAGATAGATGCTATTAATATAGAAGGAACTAACTACGTAAAGCTAAGGGATTTAGCAGATGAGAAGCTAAAAGTCAGTTATGATACGGAAAGAAAACTTCCTATTATATATGTTCAATAGCAACTTGACTTACAGCACCATAAGAGTGATGAATGTAGTAGCTTAAATGAAAGGGGTAAAAATAATGAAGGTTACTATATTACAACCAGTGGTTAAGCCAATAGTTAAAAAGAAAGTTTGTGCTTATGCCAGAGTATCTACTAGTAGTAGCGCACAAGAAGAGTCATTAGAAAACCAAGCAACTTATTATCGAAATACAATTGAAGCTAATCCAGACTATGAGTTTATAGGGATCTTTGCAGATAGTGGTTATACAGGAACAAAAGATAATAGACCAGGATTTCAACAAATGATGACTTACTGTAGAGAAGGAAAGATAGACCTTATTCTTACAAAGTCTATCTCTAGATTTGCCAGGAACACAACTATTGTCTTGGAATATGTAAGGGAACTAAAATTGTTGGGTATAGAAATCTATTTTGAAAGAGAAAATATACAAACTTTATCTAAGGACGGTGAGCTGATGCTTGCTGTCCTTTCTTCATTTGCAGAAGAGGAAAGTAGAAGCGCAAGTGAAAATGTTAAATGGAGAGTTAGGAAAAAGTTTGAGCAGGGAGAACTACTTATTAACACAAAGCGATTTTTAGGCTATGACAAAGATGAGTATGGTGATTTAGTCATTAATAGGAGAGAAGCTAAAATTGTAAGCTACATTTTTGAAGCATACCTTAGTGGTAAAGGAACCCATAGAATAGCCAAAGACTTAAATAAAAATAAAATTCCCACTGTTACAGGTACAAAGTGGTATGACACAACAGTACTTGCTATTTTAAAGAATGAGAAATATAAAGGGGATGCATGGCTTCAAAAGACTTATACACCTAATCATCTTACTAAGAAAAAGAAGAGAAACACTGGAGAAGTAGATTACTACTATATAGAAGATAATCATTCAGCTATTGTTTCGAGGGAAATGTGGGAAGCAGCTCAAATAAATCTTAAAGACAATATAAGAAACACAGAACATACACAGCCAAAGAATAAGCATTCGGGATTACTAATATGCAGTAAGTGTGGCTGCAACTTAAGAAAAAGAGTCTGGAATAGCGGTAAGCCATGTCAGAAAGTAGTATGGCAATGTAGCAATTATATTAAAAATGGAAAAGATGCTTGTTCGGGAACTTCCGTTTCAGAAGAAGAACTGAACAAGCTTGATATAAAAGAAGAAACCGTTGTAGAGGAGTGTGTGATAAATGGCGAAAAGAATTACATTTATAGCAGGAAGACAAAATGATGAGGTGCCAGAAACATCTCAATCAGCTAATAAAACTAGAGTTGCTGCCTATTGTAGGGTTTCTACTGATCAAGAAGAACAGCTTAGTAGTTATGAAGCACAGGTTAGATATTACACGAATCATATTCAAAACAATAGTTTATATGAGTTTGCAGGCATTTATGCTGATGAAGGAATAACAGCTACCAATACTAAAAAGCGTGATGAGTTCAATCGTATGATAAAAGATTGTCGGGAAGGCAAAATTGATAGGATTATTACAAAGTCCATATCACGTTTTGCAAGGAATACAGTTGATTGCTTAAACTACGTAAGAGAGCTTAAGGAAATGGGAATAGGAATTACTTTTGAGAAAGAAAACATAGATACCTTAGATGCAAAGGGGGAAGTGCTTTTAACTATTCTAAGCTCACTTGCTCAAGAGGAGAGTAGATCCATAAGTGAGAACTCTACTTGGGGTATTAGAAGACGCTTTGAAGAGGGAAAAGTTGCTTTAAATCATAATAGGTTCTTAGGCTATGATAAAGATGAAGCCGGAAACCTTATCATTAATGAAAAACAAGCTAAGATAATAAGGCATATTTATACGGAGTTTCTAAATGGTAAAGGTACCGTACACATTGCTAGAGATTTAGAAATAAATAGAGTAAAAAGTTGCTCTGGAAACACTAAATGGTACGATAGCACAATTAAGAGTATATTACAAAATGAAAAATATAAAGGAGATGCATTGCTCCAAAAGACTTATACGGTGGATTTTTTGAGTAAGAAGAGAGAGGTAAATCATGGAGAAGTGCCACAGTACTATGTAGAAGAAAGCCACCCAGCTATTATAGAACCTGAAACTTGGGAAGCTGTTCAACTAGAAATGGAAAGGCGGAAGGAATTTTGTGAAGATCATAATATTAAGAAACTAGATACTAGAATACCTTTTTGGGGTAAGGTCATATGCGGTGAGTGTGGAGCTACTTATAGTCGAAAGACGTGGATGCAACCCAATGGAAGTAAGAGAAAAATTTGGATGTGTAGCAACAGATATAAAGAAAAAGGAGTAAAAGGCTGTGAAAGTAAGCATGTTGAAGAGGAAGTTTTACAAAAAGCTTTTGTAGAGGTATTTAATATACTGATAGATAATAAACAATATTTTCTAGATAAGTGGCAGCAGGATCTAGTTGAAGCAGATGAGTTAAAGACATATAGGCTGAAAGAGTTTAAGGAGATATTGGAACAGGCAGATAAGTTGCAGCAGATTAATGAAGATTTATGTATGCAGATGCTAGAGAGTATTAAGGTTGTAAATGCTAAAGAAGAATTTGTAATTGTACTATTAGATGGAAGCAGTATGTCATGTAAAAATTAATATAAGATAGGGCTGGTTTAAGAATACTTAAATTAGCCCTGCTTTTTTGTTTTACATAGTTAAATTGGCAGAAGCTTAAAACGAGTATTACAGATCTGCTATGATACCATTATCAGAAGCTGTTAAACTTAAATTTATTTAGTGTATATTACTGGTGCTTAATGGAAATAAATCTTTGTATCTAGTAGTTTGAGATTTGTTTAAAGAGAGGGAGCAGATAAATTAAGTTCAGGAGGAATGTGAGATGGCACAATATACAGACGAGGAAATTAGAAACATATCAAAGATTACGTGTAAAATTGCTGGAGATTATTTGGGAATATCTCCAATGGCCGTAAGTATTGGAATGAGAAATGATTTATTACCCATTGGCTTTGCAATTCACAACGAGGATCGTTATACAGATAGTTGGAGTTATCAGATTATTGATGAACGACTTATTGCATATAAATATGGTAAGATATCTGAAGTTCAAGTGCAAAATATTGAAAGGAACCTTGAAACAATTATAGAGCAATTTCAAGAAATGAAAAAAGACTTGCTTTTTATCTTAAGCGAAGACGCAAAATAGATGATATTGATTTGTTTGAATATGCGTTTTCGCTTTTCGACTATAAGGAAGATAAAAAGGAGGAGAATATAAATGAGCATTGAAGATACTGTTGTTTTGAAGCGAGAAGATCTTTATCAAGAACTGTGGGAGATGTCTGCTAGTGGTGTAGCAAAAAAGCATAATCTTAATTATGGAAAACTACTTACAAGTTGTCGTGAATTTCAAATTCCTATTCCACCTTCTGGATATTGGACTAAGCTTGCTTGTGGTAAAGCAACAGAAAAAATTGAACTCCCAGATTCTTCTATTGAAGAAGTGAAATTAGCATTGGCAAATAGCAAAGTTAAAAAAGTGACAGCTATTGGTAATAAAGAAGAATCCACAGAACTTCCTAAAACAAAAGAATCTAGAGAAATCCATGAAGAAATAGCAGATATAAATGTTGAAGTAACTGATTTTATCGTAGATGAAAAATATGAAGTTCTTAAATTTTTGCCATCTGATGAGGGATCTAAGGTAATAGAGGCTATACAGAACATAAAGATGGAGAATAGAACAAACCTACATCCAATGCTAGTAGCATATAGAAAGAAAATTGCAGAATGGGAAAAGATAAAAAAGACAAATGAGTCAAAAGGATATTATCGTAATAATAGTTCTGGAAACATTGAACCCGCATATTTTAAAGAAGTATCGTCTGAATCTATGCAGAGAGTTGCATGTATACTAGATGTATTGTTTAGGACAGTAGAAAAGCTCGGTGGAAAAATCAATGATAATCTATCAATGACTATTCGAAAAGATATTGTGTCTATACACTTTGCAGAAGGAAAAGATAAAGTTCCACATGTAATGACAAAACAAGAGGCTCAACAGATGCTAATTTATAAGGACTCGTTAAAGCAGCATAAATGGGCTTCAGAACCTAGAATACGTAAATATGATGAAATATATAATGGCCAGTTGCGTGTCACATTTAAACAAGGCAAGTATTTTAGAGATAGTGAAGAAAAAAAACTAGAAGATCGATTGGATGAAATCATAATTCAGATTTACAAGCTATCAGAAGAATATCAAATTGCTCGTGAAAAACGAGAAGAAGAGCACCGCCAATATCTTGAAGCAGAGCGTATTCGAGAAGAAAAGAAAAAGCAATATGAAGCTGAAATAGTAAAAACTAAAGAATTAGTGAATCAGGTAAATGATTATCATAAGGCTTGTGAAATTAGAGCTTATATACAAGCAGTTATCAACCATAATGAACTAAATGAAGAGATAGAAAAATGGGTAAAATGGGCTTCGGAAAAGGCCGATTGGTTTGATCCAGCAATTGCTAAAGAAGATAATTTTTTTGGAAAAAGAGAACACAATAAAACAGAAGAGGAAAAAGATATTTTTTGTAAGAAGAGATATTGGTAGTTTTATTACACTAGTGAACGTAAGCTGCATGCCATATGATGTTTAATACAAGGTCGACTTTGGGGAATTAATCTGAGTTGACCTTTTTTTATATTCCACAGATATTCTGTACTTATGTATATGTGTTTGTGTGTAATTAATTATTGATTAAATTAAAAATAACGAAAATTATATACAAAATATTAAGATAATTTTATAATTTAGAGAGCCATTAAAAATAATTAGGTATGAAATTGTAAAGAAAATTAAATCTTAAGGAGATTATTATGGAAAGACAGTGGATTAAAAAAGTGAATTTTAATAATTTGGAAATTTATCCAATTCAATTTGCTAATGTGGAGCGAATTAATAACAATGATAGAGTTTTTTTATTTGATGAAGTAGGTACAGGAAAAACAATAAGTGCTGGAATGATGGCGATTGAGTTTTTAGAAAAAAATCCAAATAAAAATGTATTGGTTATAACTACAAATTCTTTAGTTCCAAGAGATGAGTTTAATAATGGTCAATTTTTACAGGATTGGTACGATAAATTGCCTTTTGACCCTTTGGGATTGATTGACAGAATTACTGTAGTCAATAATCATTTTATAAACATAAGAAAACAAGAAGGAAAAGACTGGGGAATGATAATTATTGATGAAGCTCACTTATTTATTAATGAATCTAGTCTTCGGTATAATTCTTTATTAAACTTGCATGCGGATAAAGTTGTAATAATGACTGCATCTCCAATTAAAAATCACTGGTCAAATTTATTTATTTATGAAACAATAGCTTCTAATATCATCAATAAAATACCGGATTCTACATGGATAGAAAAATTAAAATGTAATGGAAAGCATGAAAAAGATATTGTTTGTGCTACATTTGATGTTAAGAGTCCAATAACAAGATATTTTAAAGACACAGTAACAGCAGTTAATCAAGATGGTCTTATTGAAAAAAAAGCAAAAAGATTAACACCTGAAATATGGGAATATGATGATAAAATAGGAAAAGATGAAGTACTACTAAATGGTATGATGGATAGTTTAAAAGTTAATCACAAAAGCAGATTTGTTATTTTTACAAGATATGTTGAAAAGGAGGCTTACCATTTAAAAAGGTATTTTAGTGAACATAATTTTAAAGAATACACAATAAATAGTCAATCAAAAGAGGAAAGTTCAGATTATACATATTATGTTGTGACTGGTGAAAATAGAGAAGAACTAAGCTATTTTTCAAAAGTAAGTAGTAATATGCCTACGGTATTAATTCTAACATATCAGATTGCTGAACAAGGAATAAATCTACCTTCGTTTAATTATGTAATTAACTATCATATATCAGCATTTCCGTCAGCTCTAGAGCAACGTTTTGGAAGAATTGATAGGATGGGCAAAAATGGAAGTGTCTATGATGAAATTAATATGAGATTTTTGATTAGTAAAGATAGATGGGATGTAAGTACTGCTAATTTTTATCAAGCTGTATCAACTTATATGGGAAGTATGATATCCTATTTACCATCTAAGAATACATTGCTAACTAAGGAAATCGTAGATAGATATGTAGAAAAGTCTAAAAGGATTTACGAGTATGTAGAAAAAATCCGTAGATTATGTACTGATAATAAACTAGAAGAGGTAATAAATTATTATAATAATGATATAAATTTAGAATTAGAGTTGGTGGATTTTATAGAATCAAATGAAATATCTGATGAAATAGATTTTAGCATTGAAGAACATGATATTGAACAGCTTAAAACTACTTTAAAAAAGAAAATTTTAAATAAATTAAATGAATTGGTGAGTAATTTTTCTAATGATTCAAATATTGATTTCTTAGAAATGGATAAATTTTTAGAAAGTGTAAATGATAAAATCTTTTATTCGTATAATATAAAATGGGAAATGATTGATACAATAAAGTGTACATTTAATTTAGATTATGATATTAGAACAATTAATCCCATAGATGCTGCGTCATATATTTTAGATGAACCATTGTATAGTCCTTATTTTAATCACTTTAAAAAAGAAATTAAAATTCCGCTTATTTTTAATAAATACAGATATGATTTGGAAAAAATTTTTGAATATGTTTTTCTTGCAAATACGGGGAGCTTAAATAAAACTTGTTTTGAAATATTATTTAGTCCTGAGTACAACCTTAATATTCCAATTGAAAAGGTATGGAAAACGGAAAAGGAACAAAATGACTATGAGTTAATTAAAGATGAATTAAACTCATTGATACCAACATTACCTTTTTTCTATATGTGTAAAAAATTTGAACGGATTATTAAGCATGAGGTTAGTGTAGTGCAGACTGGAGAGTGGAAGGGATATTGGTTAGATAGATTTGATTTTAATCCTTTTACAAGTGCACTATATAAGATATTATTTTTCTGTAAAAACTTTTCTCAAGATGACTTTGTATATTTACATAAGTTGGAGTTTGGTAAATTACAACCTAATGCATATAAACTGGAAATTGTAGATGGAGAGGTTAAAGCATCGAATTGGCTAAAACTATTTTTCAAAAGTTGTAAATATAATGATAATGATCCGTATGAGCTTTTTAAACATATTTATTATATCAAATCAAAAAAAGAAACCAGAACATATATACCTTATGACTTTCATGAGTATAAATATCGTAGCTTAGGTATAAAATATGACGAAGAAATTACTAGAATGATAGTAAAAGAGTTGTTATAAGTAGAAAAGTTGATGTATACTAAATAAGTTAGATTATAATTAGGGGGGTAGAGGGGGTAAACTTTAAAATCTCTTACATATACGGTAGATATTTTGCCAATTAGTTTCTACTTGAAGTCTAAAGGCACGTTGAGACTGTTGTTAAATGCTCTAGGGAAAAATAATTCCTTACAACATTAACACACAGTTGAAAGAATAAGAAAGTAGGGTTATAAGATGCTAGAAGAAAAACTGATTTTAGAAATGACAAAAGTTGTAGAACAGCTAACAATGCTTATAGATTATATTGATAGTCACTGTCCCATATTAACAAAGGCGGGTAATTTGGGAAAAAAAGATTGTTTTGAAGTTAATAAACTAATGATTGATAAGGTAGATGTAACTAGTCCTACAAAGGGAATGGATCAATATCCTAGTATTTATTTTTGGTATAATATTTTAAAGGGGTTAAATTTATATAATGAGGTATCCTTATCGAGTACTAAAAGGGTCTTGGAGAAAAATGAATCCCATAAAATATATGAAAATATGAATGTTGTGGAAAAGTATATTGTCATTCTTAATACGTATTTTAATGAAGTTGAGCCGGCTCAATTATACGGCAACTCAGCCATATATATAGGTATGATTTATAATAAAATTGCTGAGACAATAGAGGATTTAGTACATCTCAATATTGGTGAAGATATAAGAGTCAATTGGGCTGAAGACAGGTTGTATAAAGTTCCGAGTAAATATGAATGTACATTTGGAACAGCTTGGAAATTATTTTACTCTATTAAAAGTTTAGGCCTATGTGAGATGGAGATGATTGAAAATAAGAAATTTTATTCACATGGAGAAAAAATATTAATAAGCAGTGTGTGCCCAACTTATTTAAGTAAGATTGTTTTAAAAGATATTTCAGACTATAAATGCTTAAAAATATTTTTAAGAAAAGATACACCGATTATTGAGGATTATCGGGAGATGCTGGAAGGAAATGATCCTTTATCTGAAGCAATAAGTTCAATATTAGGAAAAAAGGGGTTAGGTAAGCATGAAAATGTTATTAAACCTGTCAAAAATGAGATAAGACCATTTACTAGGGAGTTGGAGATCCTTTTCCAAAAAAAGATAAGCAGTGATGGGTTCACTACATTTACTCGTGTAGGTACAGAAGTACAAATGAACAGCTCATATATTTTTAAGATTGAACTTAGAGCAGAACCTAGTGTATGGGTCAGAATGCAAGTAGATGGTTATGTAACTCTTGAACAGTTAAGTTATGCAATTTTAGAAGCAATTGGTTTTGATGATGATCATCTCTATGCTTTTTATATGGATAATAAGCCTTGGTCAAATAATGCATACTACGACCCAAGAGCAAATGAATATGGAGAACGCTCTGCAAGTGAAACGCAATTAAATACATTAAAATTAAAAGTAAATAAAAAATTTGCTTATCTATATGATTTTGGTGATGAGTGGATATTTACGATCTATTGTGAAAGAATTATTGAAGGTAAAACAAGTGGTATTATTGTATTAGAATCCCATGGTAAAGAAATTGAGCAATATCCTAATTGGGGCGACGACTGGAAGTAAATAAAATAATATTAGGTACCAATATACACGGCTATATAATAAGAGTTTCTTCCTATTATATAGCTGGCTTTTTATATAGCTGGCTTTTTTTACTCTATTTTCTAGTACACCCCCTATAAAATTTGTATCCCCGGGGGACAATCATACATAATATTGTGTAAAAGTGCAGATACTATTATGTTTGACGTGCTAAGGCACGTTGAGACTGTTGTTAAATACTCTAGGGGAAAATAATTCCTGGTTGAAGGCACATTGAAAGATGGACATTTAATAAATGATACGATTATGAAAGCTCATATGGCATATACCCAAATGGCTATGGACAAAGATTTAACAAATCACCGAGTAAATGGTTTAATAAAAAATAATATGTAAAGGAAGTGAACGAATGAGGAAAGCTATTTTATATATTGCAATGAGTTTAGATGGTTATATTGCAGATTCAAAGGGTGGTGTAGAAT
>JAEYNQ010000264.1 GCA_023412455.1 Bacillota bacterium | reverse complement strand
AACATGGTCAAGCTAGACTTCTATGCAGTGACAGACCATTCTATAAGACGAGAGAAAATAAAAAATGGTAGAGTATCTTTAAACTCTACCATTTTTTACGTTGTTTAACTTTTTATTTTTCTATAAGTTTAGAGTAATTCATAAAAAAGACTGCTACCTGTGCCCGCGTTGCGCCCTCTTTAGGAGCAAGCTTAGCATTTCCCACGCCTGAGATAATACCTTTCTCTACAGCCCATGCCATGGCTTCTTTTGCATAATCCGCTATGCGGTCTAAATCACTAAATTGTGATAAGTCACTATTTTGAGCTTTAGGTTCACCTAGATATTTCCAAAGCATAGTAACGAGCTGTTCTCTTGTAATCTGACCCTGTGGGTTAGAACCGTCTGATACACCTTTACTCATTGCCCAAGTACGAGCGTTCTTAAATACCTCTTTGCCTGATAAATCTTCACCATTCAGGCGTCCTAATACTGTCCAGAGCATTTCACGGTTCATGACTGCATCGGGAGAGAAGGTGGTTGCATCCGTACCTGCAAAGAGCCCATTCTCATTAACAAATTTTGCTGCTTCATAATACCAGCTTGTCTCTGAGACTTATTTTAGTTTACAAATATAAATGTTCTTCTAAACTTAACTTAATGACATGAATTAGATGGGAAGTATATTACCTTTTTCACTATTTCATTCGTACAGGAATTTGAACCTCTGTTAACCAATCCTCTTCACTTTCTTTGTTCCATATCCCATCAATATAGCTCTCTCTTGGATGTTCCATTATCTCGTAGCCATTCTTTTTAATCCAGTTAAAAGCAAAGTCATAAGCACTTCCTAGTGTGCTATAAGCTCCCTTATGTAGAACACAGACTGCCGTATCCACCTGTGGTATTTCCTTAAAGGTGAGAATTTCCGTATTCTCCTTGAGCTCTGTAATGGCTTCACACATTTCTACATCAATATCTTTATCCTTGTACTCTCCATCATGATAGATATTAAAGCAGTATTCTGGCACAGCACATTCACAACCTACTCTTTCCATTTCCTTAGCCATTACATTCGGTAATAGATGAAAGAAGTCCTCATAACCTCCTACAACTTGACGCATCGATGCAATAATGCAGCTAGGTAAAGTTTTGATAACAGGTGTGTACATTCGCTCCCCCTCTCCTCTCATAAATGCTAAATAACTTTGTATCTGTTTGAGCTTATTTTTTTCTTGTCTGATTTCCTCTTCTACTTCCTTTTCTTTGATGCGTAAAAATAAATCAATAGCCCCTGGATTCCGTAAACTTTCTTTTATATCCCCTAGTGATAATCCCATTTGTTTTAAACTTAAGATTTTATATAACTCTAAAATTTGCTCAGAAGTATAATAGCGATAACCTGTCATTTGGTCTACTTGAGCTGGTTTTAACAACCCTAGTTCATCATAATGCCTTAAGGTCTTTGTTGTTACTTTGTTCATTTTCGAAAACATCCCTATAGAATACATCCTCTCATCCCCTTGACTTATACTACCCTTAGTATATACCCCTAACTAAGGGTAGCGTCAAGCTTATTTCTTACCTACTGATTTTATCAAACCTTCATTTTTAGGGTAGAAAGAGGCTGAACAAGTTTATTCCCAGCGAAAACACTTTGCTGTAATACCTATTCCTAATAAGGTAATAAGTAGGAGTACTATACCTGATCCACTATTTACCGTGAGTGCTTCTCCCACTACAGCTCCTTTTAGAAGCTTAATACCTTGTGTTACTGGAAATACTTCAGCTATATGCTGCACTGCTTTTGGTAGGACTTCAAAAGGAACTGTCGCCCCTGATAAAAGGAGCATAGGAAAATAAACAAATGTACAAATGAGATTGGCTATCTTTATGTTGGGTGCTAAGCTTGCAATAATCATTCCTATACTGTAGGTGCATAAAAGAACCCCTAAATAAACACCTATAAAGCTCCAAACGGAACCCTTAAACTGCATACCAAAAGCACCTCTAGCCACAGCCCAAACACCTAAAGCAGATACAAGAGCCATTAAAAATTGCACAAGGAATTGGGCACCTAATAGTCGAAGTGGACTAATGGGTGTTACTTTAAAACGTTTTAATATTTTTTTATGACGATAGTCTGCAAAAGTAAGGGGAATCCCCATTAATCCTGTTGCACATATTCCTACAGCTACTGTACCTCCAAAGCATAACTGAACCATGGTAAAATCTGTTCCACTTTGAACCTTATCTCCAAAAACTGTTCCTAATAGCAACATAACCCCTATTGGAAATGCAATACCAAATACTACGATATCTAAATGACGTATAGTAAGTTTTAACTCTGTTTTAAAAAGTGTGATAAATGTCTTCATCCTTTTTCTCTCCTTCCTGTACATAAAATAAATAAGCTTCTTCTAAGTTGGCCTTGCTACTTTTTTGAAGTACCTCTTCTACTGTACCCGTAACAATCACTTTACCCCTCTTTAAAATAGCAATTCGCCCACACAATTTTTCTACCTCATCCATATAGTGAGAAGTTAAGAAAATAGTCGTACCTCTTTTCTGTAACTCCTTAATCAGCTTCCAAATCTCCCATCTAGCCTCCGGGTCTAGGCCTGTTGTCAGTTCATCCAAGAAAATGAGCTTGGGATTGGGAAGTACAGCCAATAGTACACTTAATCTTTGCCTCTGGCCTCCAGATAGCTCTTCCACTAAAGCATTGCGTTTCTCTCCTAATCCAAAATCCTTGAGAAGTTTTTTGTAGTCAAGAGGTTCCTTATAAAGTGACGCCGTTAACTCACAAATCTCTTTTACTTTGATTTTGTCCTGGTAATGCGTCTCTTGGAACTGAACACCCACCTTCTCAAAAAGCTGTTTTCTATCTTTCTCTGGATCTAAGCCTAATAATTTTACTCGACCTTCTGTTTTCTTTTTTACCCCTAATAAACATTCAATTGTGGTAGATTTTCCTGCTCCATTGTGACCTAGAAGCCCAAAAATCTCTCCTTCTTCAAGGCTTAAGTCTAACTGATCGACAGCTTTTAACTCCCCATAACACTTTGTTAGCCCTCCTACCTCCAGGACTACTTTTTTCTCTCTCATCCTCATTCCTCCTTTAACTTTTCTTCTACAAGAGAAGTCTAAAGCTTCCCCTAAGGTCAAAGTCAACCAAAAAAAGAATAATTGCAGAAAAAATGCAATTATTCTTTGACTCGTTTATATTAAAGGATTATTCACATGCTTCCACACGTACAATGAAATGGCCTGTGGCATTTTGAGGATCGGATACATAGAGGTTTCTATAAGCCATATAAGGCGTAATTGTGCCATTCTTAATTTTTTCAAACCGTATTGGATCGGGTCCCTTAGCCCCTTGCTGTTTTACATCAAAGCAAATATCCTCGTCTCCCATCATGGTAATAACTCGCCATATAAGCCTTCCCTTCTTAGATAAACCGGTGGTATCAAAATTAACACTGGAACGTTTTTCTTCCCCTTCTTCTCCCCTTGGTAAGCTAGCAACTGTTGTTGTTTCTCCCATTGTACCAACTCCTCTTATATCATTGTGAAATTATTTGCTAATTTATTTGGAATATACTTATATTATACTATAATAATTAGTGAATTAAATCAATCTCCATGATTTTTGTGCACATTTTTATAGTCATTTATTATATTTTTTTCTTTTCCTCTTTAAATCTTGTTTTCTATTTTGTCAATTTTTTATCGGCCTAAAGGAGGGCTTTCTTATTTTCCTACAAAATGGTATGATGAAGATTATTAATAGAGGACATCCCCTCAGAAAGGTATACTTATGACATTTAAACAACTAAACATTCAAGAGGTACTTGTTAAACAACTTCACAAAAAGGGCATTCATACCCCTACACCTATTCAGGAACAATGCATTCCTCTTATAAAGAATCAGCAAGATGTTATGGGTGAGGCTCAAACTGGAACGGGCAAAACACTGGCCTTTCTCCTCCCCCTTTTTGAAAAAATAGACCTAAAAAAGAATCATATTCAAGCACTTATTGTAGTGCCTACCCGTGAATTAGCTATTCAAATCACTGAGGAAGCCCTCTACTTAAAAGAAGTCCTACCTGTTCAAGTCCTTCCCCTTTATGGTGGTAAAGAAACAGCTGCTCAGTTGAAAAAACTCAAGGGGACTATTCATCTTATTATCGCTACTCCTGGGCGCCTTTTAGACCATTTAAGTCAGGGATCTATGGACTTAAGCCATGTTCAAACCTTTGTTTTAGATGAAGCTGACCAAATGCTTCTTATGGGCTTTAAAAATGAAGTCACTCTTCTTTTAAAGAAACTTCCTAAAAAGCGTCAAACCCTTTGTTTTTCAGCAACTATGAATGCTGCTGTTAAAAAACTAGCCTATGGCATGATGAAAGACCCTGCTGTTATTCGTATCCAAACGAAAAAGGTGACTCTGCCTACCATTAAACAAGAAGTCGTTGAAACCACAGACCGTCAGAAACTAGAGGCTCTCTGTGCTGTACTAGACAAAGACAATCCTTTTATGGCTATTATTTTCTGCCGTACCAAGGTACGGGTGGACAAGCTAGAAGCTGATCTTAAAAGACGTGGTTATAACTGCGTGAAGCTTCATAGTGATATTTTGCAGTCTAAGCGTGAACGGATTATGAAAGCCTTCAAAAAAGGGGATATTCAATACCTTATTGCAACAGACGTGGCTTCTCGTGGCATTGACGCTCCCGGTGTTTCTCATGTCTACAATTATGATATCCCCGAACATGTGGAGGATTATATCCATCGTATTGGACGGACAGGAAGAGCTGGTGAAGAAGGCTATACTTGTCTCTTTATTGACCCTAAAAACAAAAGTATGCTAGATGAAATTGAAAAGGCCATCCACCTTAAAATTCCCAAACGCCTGATCTAGAGGTTTTGCTTCATCTATAGCCTGTCCTTTTTGATATTAATTTATAGAAAGGAGCCTTTTTGATGATCGACTTACATCTTCATTCCACTGCTTCTGATGGAACTTATTCACCTGAGGATTTAGCCCTACTTGCCTTTAAAAAAGGGCTGTCTGCCATTGCCCTTACTGATCACGATACCTTACAAGGTATTGAGGTCTGCCAACAGGCTGGCAAAGCACTTGGGCTTAAAGTACTTCCTGGCATTGAACTCTCTACCTCTTATGAAGGAATAGAACTTCATATATTAGGTTACTATGTTTCTTCTACCTATTCCCCTTTTTTAGAAAAACTGGCTCTTTTTAAAGAGGAAAGATATTTACGTAATCAGGTAATTCTACAGCGCCTTCAAGCTTTAGGCTTAGGTATTACCTTTGAAGATTTGTCTACGAGAGATCCTAAAAACAGTGTCCTTACAAGGGCTCACTTTGCCAATGCTTTACTCCATAAGGGCTATGTGGACTACACCCAGCAAGCCTTTGACCGTTACTTAGGAAAAGGGAAAGCTGCTTATGTTCCTAAGAAGCTCTTGGAAAGCCATGAGTGCATTCAACTTATTCATGATGCAGGGGGGGTAGCTATTTTGGCTCATCCTACTCTTTATAAGCTTAATCGCAAGCAAATCTTTGGTCTTATCCAAAAGCTTATGTCTAAAGGTTTAGATGGGGTGGAATGTTATTATCCTTCTTATACGCCCACTCAAACCAAAGATTTTTTAAACTTTTGTCAAAGCAACAAGCTCCTTATAACAGGTGGCAGTGATTTTCATGGGAGTAATAAACCCAAGTTAGACCTGGGTGTAGGTTATGGGCAATTAGCTATTCCCGATGAACTCCTCGGTCAGTTTTCGTCTTTTTACAGGGATTGACCGACACAAAAAACAAGTGGAAGGGTTAAGATGTTCTTTAACTCTTCCACTTGTTTTTCTGTATTTTTATTGGGTATTTTTAAGGGTATCTATAGTAATCTCTAGGCGTTTAATATGAGCATCAAGAACGTTATAAACTTCTTGATCCAGTAAACTGGTAAAGGAATACCCTTCAAATTCTAGAATAAATTCTTGTACTCGATAGCCCTTAGCCTTTTCTATTTTATTGCCCTTATAAACATAAATAAGGGAGGTATCATTAAAATAAAGAACCTGTGTATCCTTTAATGTCACAAAGCGATAATAGTTAGCTGCTAAGCCATATGTTTTAAAGACCTGATCTAACTTCTGAACTTGCTTTAATACTTCTTTCGGATTATGCAGTTGAACACCATCCAAGTGCTTTATTTCTTCTTTGTTTTTCTTAATTTCTTCAATACGTGCCTCATAAGAAAAAATGAGAACCTCTATAGCCTCTTCCATTATTTTTTGACTGGCTCTATACTGTCCGTTTGGCGTAAATACCACTGACTTCTTCTCTCTTTCACGTTGGTGGCTTTTAAAATCATATACTTTTCCCATTTTTTCCTCACTTCCTTTTCACAATCCTTTAGCTTCCCCTAGTATAACACATTTATTTCTAAAGAAAAGTAAAGTTCTATGGACATTTTTATAAGGCTTGCATATACTTTAGTACACTCTATGCTTAGGAGGTGATAAAATGGAGGACTTAAATAAACTTATTAAACCGGAACTACTCATTCTCGTTCCTATCTTATATTTAATTGGCAATCTTTTCAAACAAAGTTCTTTGATTAAGGACGAATTTATTCCACTCTTTCTTGGTCTGGTCTCTATTATTTTATGTGGTATTCGCATCTTTAGCGATCTCCCTGTTTTTACACCCCAAATAATTCTTATGGCACTTTTTTCCTCTATCACTCAAGGAATTTTAGTGGCTTCCACCAGCGTTTATGTCCATCAAATTTATCATCAAAATACTAAACCTCACTCTTAATAGCATAAAAAAGTGTCCTACAACTTTCTTATTTATGTTGTAGGACACTTTTCAATTTTGTTTATAGCAGCCTCTTTTGAAAGGGTTGTTATTAGGCTAATTTATTGAAGTTTTCCACAATTTTCTCAGCATTTTCATCAATAACAAAGAGAACTTTATTGCCCTTTACAGCTGTTTTATAGTTTTGAACAAGCTCTAATTGATCAGGTAAATAAGATTTCCATTGGGCTTCTAATGCCTCTTGTCTTTTTGCTATACCGTCTAAAACCACTTGAACATCTTTTTCATCTTTTAATTCAAAAACAGCACATTCATTGGCTTTCACATTCATCATTGGCATATTTACAACATAGCTTTCCAATAAAGTCTCATCTATACCATAGGTATCCGCAAATAGCTCTCTATCCATAGGCATTTGAGCAGGCATCTCTATACCATCTGTAATAGCAAATACAAGGTCTGAAGAAACTGTTGGATCCACTTCACCTACAGGCTCTTCTATTGTGGAGTCTTCTACTATAGGGGTTTCAGTAGACGGCGTTTGTATTGGAGTTGGTGTCTCTTTTGGAGTTTCTGCCTTCTTGCCACATCCTACTGCTGCTGCCCCCATTGCCATTATCATTAAAAATGCTACGAACTTCTTGCTTATTTTCATGTTGTTATCTCCTTGGGTTAAAATTCTAGCTTATTTGATTAGCTTTTGTTTTAGACGCAAGAAATAACCAAAAGGTTTCTACCAATATCTAACAATATAGCTACTTTAAGTCTAACTCTGTTTGGCTAAAAAAGATTCTGCTTCTTGTTTAGGAGATATAGAAGGCCTATTCGTCCATAAAATAGAATGATCCATTAGCATGCCATTGATTTCTAATATAAAGGTAGGATCCACGGGTATATTATCCATACGGTATTCATAATGAAGTAATGGTGCTGTACTATCTCCACTCATTCCAGAAAAGCCGATCACTTGCCCTGCCTTTACTCTGTCTCCTGCTTTTACAGCATAATCACCTAGGTGCATATAACGGGACTCTGTTCCTTGCCCATGGTCAATAAATACCATATGTCCTCCCCCTACATTTACCCCCTTTGAGTCAGGTGCCGCCTTCGTAACTATTCCATCTGCTGTAGCAAATAGGGGGGTTCCTATTTCTGCTCGCAAATCAATTCCTTCATGGATATACCCCTCACGTATTTGACCAAAAGGGGCCATAATTTGTGTAGGCTGCTGAAGTGGACTCACAAAAAAATTATCTATTCTTTTAAAATCAAATACTCCCATGGTACTCTCTTGCGCGTTAACACCTGAAGCACCCATAATTCCCCAAAAAGCTACTATTAACCATTTTCTCATTGTTTTACCCTTCACTGGACTATTTCCCCTTTCTTTAATTTTCTTCTTTATATTAACTATAAACTATTTTTTTACTCTGGTAAATATTTAATATAATTCGTCCATCATTCACATTTTTTTTTATAATCATTCTATTTTTTTATAATCATTCTATTTTTGTCATAATCATACCTAATTATTTAGCCTATTTTATCATAAGTTGATGATTTTAATCTTTTAAGTTGAATAATCCATTAAAAAGATTAATTTTTATATTTATTAAATTGTTTTTGTATTATAATATATAAACAGCTTAATAATTCTTTACTTCTACACATTACTACTTACTTATTTCCTAAGGAGGCTTATATGCAGCAGTCTACAGACCAACACTTTTCCCTTACTTCCTATTATGGTTTATTGCAAGGTAGCTTTTGGATGTCTCATGCCACTATTATGGGGTTTGCTACTGTTTACTTACAAGACAAGGGCCTTAGTAATACCTCTATCGGTTTACTCCTTGCTCTAGGTACCATTTTGTCTATTTTTTTACAGCCTGTTTTTGGCTCTCTAGTGGATAGAAGCCCTAAACTCACCATGCTCCATATTCTTTTTATCTGTACCTTATTTATAGGCTTCTGTGGACTACTCCTACAATTTGTAAGCTTTTCCTTTTTTGCTATTTCCTTTTCATTCATAGCCATTGTTGCCTTGTTCTCTTCTTTTCCAGCTTTTTTAAATGTAGTGGCTATGGACTATATCAATGCAGGGCGCAAACTCAACTTTGGCTTAGGGCGTGGTATAGGTTCTATTTCTTATGCCTTTATTGCACTTATTATGGGTCTCCTAGTTAAACGTTTTGGTAGTGAAATAATTGTCCCTACTTTTTTAATTCTCCTCCTTCTTCATTTCATTATTATTTGTGCCTTAGAAAAAAAGAGCCCCCTTCTCAAATGGAACTCTTCCTCTTCAACGACTTCTTCCTCCCCTTCGCCCTTAGAAGGCTTTTTAGCCTTTTTTAAGAATTATAAAAGGTTTAGCTGTCTCCTTATTGGCTTAATGTTTCTTTTTGTGGGACATGCTTCCCTTAACACCTATCATATTAACATTATTAAAAATGTAGGTGGTGATACTTCTAACATGGGCTTCTCCTTTGCTCTTTCTGCAGCTATGGAGCTACCTTCCATGTTACTCTTTACCTTTTTTATTTCAAAGTTTAAATGTAGTACTCTACTTAAAATTAGTGCCTTTTTCTTTACTATGAAAGCCTTAATTATTGCGCTTTCCACACAAGTTATGGGCATCTACTTCTCTCAGTGTTTTCAATTTTTTTCTTTTGCTATCTTTGTTCCTGCCTCTGTCTACTATGTCAATCACCTTATTGAAAAAAGGTATCGTGGGATGGGACAAGCTCTATTAGGCGCTGCCACAGTAGGGCTAGGTGGTACCTTAGGAAACTTCTTTGCTGGTAAAATTCTTGACCTTTTTCCAGTACAAGAAATGCTTATTTTTGCCGTCATTATAAGCGCTCTTGGCTTTATTATTACCTTTTTTACAGTAGAAGATTAATTCTTTACAGCAGAAGATTAATCCTCCCCTAATTTAATAACTTGTGCAACTTTGGTCTTATGAATCATCCTTATAATAATGCTCATTCCCAAAACAAGGATAACAGCTATGATGATATAGATTTTAATATAATCACTACGCTGACGAACAATTTGGAAAGGAATTAATCGCTCTCTATCCTTAAGAACCAGTTGTAGAAGAGGAACAAATAGGTCACTTGTTATGCCACCAATGATAATACCCATGCTAACCGAGGTAAAGGATAAGAGTAACTGCTCAATAGTAATCATTCTAAAAAGTTGGCTTTGTGATAAGCCCATAGCCCGCAAAACACCAAATTGCAAGGCTCTTTCTTTAATAGATAATACCCAGTAGATTATAAAGCCAATCCCAGCAATCACCATGGTTAAAATAAAACCTAAAGTCAGTACGCCATTTATCCCCATATTAATGGCGTTATTTTTATAAGTAATAACTTGACTATCAGCTGCATCTACCTTAACCATTTCTAACTTTTCTTTTTCAAGATTTTCATAAAGGCTTTGGTCATTCCATCCATCTGCTTTTTTAATCCATATATTATAAGGTATTATCCCCAAACAATTAACACAGTAATTGTAATTAGCCACTACCAAGATATCTGCATTTGCTGAATTTTTATTAGTATAACCTGGCCAATAATCTATAAATTGATAAATAATTCCATTAATAGAACGACCATTATCGTCTTTTATTATAATTTTGTCACCTAAATCTACCCCCATATACTGCTTAATATTAGATGAAACAAGCATGGCTGTCTCATCCTTGGCTAGTACATTCAGATAGCTATTGATGTGAAAAGGCAAATAACTGTTTCTAAACCATGCTACTTTACTAAACTCACTAGGGGTAATAGCCATTAATTGTGTATTTCTTTCCTTTACCTCATGATTATTTACGTCTAATATCCTAAAGCCTACCTGTTGTATAACCTTGGTGACTTCCTCTACTCCCTCCGTAATGGCATACTGTCCAAAATTAGGTTCGATATACAGTGGTTCCTGACGCACGTCTTCCTCAGTAAGCTCTTGTTCACCAAATATATTATTAGATACCTTTTTATTGAGGTCTAACCATTTAGGTTCAATCACCACATCTGTTCCTACGGAATAGCGTATAGCATCCTCCTTATTTTGATTGAGTGTCCTTGCCTCATTGGCACTTACTATACCTATCGCCATAGCCATTGTCATAAACAGCATAATAAATTGTTCTTGCCCCTTAAGCTTTCGTAGATTGGCCAATGAAGCATACCAAACAGGTGACCACCTCTTTTTTCCTATGCTGAAAATCAACTGAATAATATAAGGATAAATCCTTAAGAAAAGTAATCCACTTCCCAAGATCCATAAATTAGAGAGTAAAAAGATAAGGGGCTGTGTAGAAAAATTTTGACTTGAAAGTTGCTCGGTTCCCCCTATTTTTAAGCGCTGATTAAATTGGTAATAACCATAAAAGCAAATAGCTAAGCAAATAAAGTCAACCCCCAACTTTGCCCATGTATTCTTTCTTGTTCGTATCATTTGCTTATGCTCCACAATACTCACATCACTATAAATCCATGCGGGTACTAACATAGCTAGAACAAAAACCCCTTGCGCAACAAGAGCATACCCATAGGCTTCTACAGATAATCGGAAGGGTAAAGCCTTCCTACCAATAAACTCAAGAAAGCCATTAGAGCTTCCTAATATCTTACATAAATACAATCCTATAGTGGGCCCAATTAATAGAGATAAGCTAGCTATAATACAACTTTCCAAAAAGTATATGTAAAAAATATCTCTTTTTCTTGCCCCCCTGCTTTTAAGTCCTGAGATTTCATTTTTGTCACCCATAACAATAAGCTGCGAAACCATAAAGATATAAAAGATAAGCATCATCAAAATAGGTAGCATTAACATCCATATGGTGAGAGTAAGCTCTGAACTTGTGCTAAAGGAGGTTTGTAAAAATTGATACACTTCCGGCTGAAAGTTTACAGCATTTGAATATTTATATAATTCTCTTTTCTCATTCTTCCAAACCTCATAAAGTGTAGAGGCATGCTGCGCTTGTATTTTATGATAGTCTATAGCTGTATTCCATGTTACTCCGTGAAACCAATGCATATTTTTGACAACCAGCTCATTAAGGACAAGGGCGTAAGGTGCTATCATTCCCTTTTCATAGTCACTTTTTCCAATTTGCCAATAGGCATTTCCATGATCTTTTATTTTGTAAATACCTACTACACTTAATTTATAACTACCTTCTGGAATTTCTCCCTTGTCACTCCACTTCATGGCATCTACTAGAATTAAGTCTTCATCTAACACTAAATTAAGCTCCTGAAAAGCCTGTTCTGTAACGATAACTTCCAATGTATTATCTACAATTTGAGGATTATACATCCTTCCTAATACAATCTCTATATTATCTTCTATTCCTTTAACACCATAAATAGTATGAAAAATCTGTAAAAAATCACCATTACCATCCTTTCTCTCCATGGAATAGACACCTGTATTATACATTGCTAATTCCGTTTTTTCAGAAAGAACTGGAACACCTGTTTTTTTAAGAATTTTAGGCATCACCTCTGTATCAAAGTATTTAAATTCCTTCATACACTTTTTCTCATTATATGCAAATCGAATGGGATACTCTAAGCTCATACGCCCTGGAAATATATCCTTCTTTTCTTGATATGCCTCCAGCTCTTTAATAAATACTCGTTGCATCATCCCTTG
>JAEYNQ010000319.1 GCA_023412455.1 Bacillota bacterium | reverse complement strand
AAGAGAGCAAGGCTTTACATTTGTAGAGATCCTAACTTGCTTGGCAATTGTTGCTCTAGTGGTAGGTCCTATTTGCTTTTCATTTCTATCCTCTTTAAAAACTAGAGTGACTGCAGAGTCTATTACTGAAGCGACAAAGAATGCTGAAAGAATGCTAGAAGATGTCAAGTTACAAATTGCAGATGATATTATAAGTAAACAACTGGTGGAAGGAAGCAGAATAAGTGTATCTGCAGCTACATATGAAAGAAATGTAAATGGTATTAGTAACTATTTAGTTGATTCTACCTCAAGAGGAAGTGACCATTTAAGTGCCTTTTTAAGGGGAACATCATCATCTGATTTAACAAGTAGATATAAGACTGATGAGTATGATTATGAAGTGGCATTATGGAGGGTAAAGGATTTACTACCAGTAGCAAGTTCGGGAGAAGTACTGGAAATGAATTCTACTACACTTGATAAAGCAACAAAGTTCTATACAGATAGCAGTGCAGGATATGGAATGTTTAGTTACACAGGAGAATTGTTACCTATTACTTTTAGTGCGACAGATGAGATGTTAGAGGCTTTTCATGATAAAAGTTTAATGTATGTTCCTAATCAATCTCCTTCAGATGCAAAATATAGTATAATGGATCAGAATAAGTTAACCGTGACAGGAGGTTTGGTAGGTGCATCCACTAGTATTGCTTTTGGTGTAGAAAACTGGCGTTCAAGTACATTGGGAGCTCAAGAGGCGATTCAAATTAATAGCATTACAGAAATCAGGGAAATAAAGGGTGCTAATGAGGAGATAGTAGGCTATACTATTGGTATTTCAAATGGTGGAGCTGCAGGTGCTTTTACAGGAAATGCTAGTGATTATAGAGGGATTATTGAGGTAGATACAAGATCTTTGCTTAGAGAAAATTTAGGAACTGCAAGTGCCTATAGCAATCAATCTCTTTATGATAAATTTACTTTTAAATTTCAAAATCAGACAGTTTTTGATCAATTAATCTATATACGCCAGAATGCACTAGATTCTACTGAGGCAAGTATAATTGATAAGAAGTTTAATTTTGTTGCAGAGGATAAAAGTACAGGTAAAAGTAGTATTATTCGGGTAGATGATATAGACACATATGAAAATTATATTATTGCCATTATTGTAAGAGAAAAATCACCTGTACTTGGGAAACCAGGTAAAATTGTTAAGAAGATGATAGATATATTTAGTTATGATTTGACCATGAATCAAAGGAGGTGATAGCATGAAGAAATATATGAATGCACATAGAAAGAAAGAAGAAGGAAGTGCCATGCTTATCACTACCATTATTCTAATGGTATTAATGGTTATTACAGCGACAGCCCTTAGTGTTTCGGGAATGCAATTTGATCTAGCTATATTAAATCGTAATACAAGTAATACTTACTACTTAGCTAAATCTGCTGTTGAGAAGCAAGTAGATGCTATGAATAAGGCAGTAGAAACTCAGCTTACTAAAATTGTTAAGGAAATGAATGTTTCAGCAAATGCTAATAGAAATTATATTACTCAATTAGTAAATCAAGATTCAACAAACATTACCTATGATAATTCTACTAAACAAATTAAGGTGAAAGATCCTATACTAAAAGAAAGATTACAAACAGACATTTATAACTATTTGATAGACAGTTACAAAACAAAAGCTAATCCTACAGCTCCTGGACAAGAAAGTATTAAATACACGATACAAAGTGATCGTCTAGAAAGTGATTACAATACAGAAATAGAAATTGTTATTACAGATAAGGATGGAACGGGAAGCGATCTTAATAATAAAGAAGCATCGACAGGAACTATATATAGTAAGGAGCCTGTTGTCGCCCGACCAAACCCACTACCACCACCAAGGTTAAGGGTAGTAGCAACAGCTACTACGAAATCAGGAACAGGACAGATTTATGATCAACAGACTGTTGAAGGAATTGTGAGTATCCAATTCCCTGACAACAGCAAAATAAAAAATGAAATTCATGAGAAATATGATTTTATTGGTCCTGTACCTGAACTGCTAAAAGGGGCATTAATTTCTTATTCAGATGTATATGTAAAAGGTGAATTAAACGTAACAGGTAATGTGTATGTAGGAGGTACACCTAATATTGGTGTATATAACACTAATCAGTATCCAGAAGCAGATGAAAATGGCGGTGTATTTGTAAACGGTGGAACTGTGAAGGTGACAGGAAATCTTTATACTACCCGAAATGTCTTAGCAACATCTGGAGCGATTACAGTGACAAAGGATTTAATAGCCCATACCCTTGGTATTGTAGATGACTTCTATGAAGGTTCTAGTAACCAAAATCCTTTTAATCCAGCTCACCAAGTACAAGGTGCATCTATTGGTGTGAGTGGTAATGTAATGGTAGATAATGATGTGATGATTGATCGTTGGGTAAAAAATGGAAAGATTATCGTGGCTGGTTCCATATTTGGTGTAAATTATGGTTCAGACCCCACTGGTTCTTCAAATGTAGATCCTAATCAAAGTAGCGGTGTTTTTTCACAAGGACCAGGCTCCCTAATTAAAGCTAACCGTATGTTTGTAGCTGGTCAGCCCTTTATTACATTGGCTACAGGCATGAAGCCCATTAAACTCTGGGAGAGTATAGGAGAACCTTTTGAAGCATTAGCTTCTTATGAAGGATATAAAATAGGGAAAGATGTATACGAATCGGGGGGCGCCAATAACAGTAATTATTTATTATCTGATTCACCATTTAATGGCCTTATTGAAACTGATAAGATTGAAACTGATTTTTCTAAGAGTTATGCGGTTGCTGGAGTTTCAGGAATAGATACGAGTGATAGTAACCCAAAAACAGTTATAGATTGTAAACATGGATTAACTAGCTCATCAATGGCATCTGGTTTTTTTAATACCGGAAGCGGTGCAACAATACCAAGCTTTGATACTTTAACTGTTAGTGATCCTAATGGTGTACAAAGTGTAATTTCTGACTTGGCAAACTACTATAGTGGAGCCAAAGATACATTGTTTAAAAATATATCAATTGGTAAGCCTGGTACTAGCTTTAACGGACTACGAGGCTATATGACAGTTATGCGGTCTTTATTGTATAAAGGCTTTGCAGGTAATTTACCTGAAATAGAACCTTTTGTAACCGCTATAGATTCAAACGATATGCCCACAGTCGATCATACTTGGACTTATGCAACACCTATAGCTGTTCAAGATGGTGGAGTCGTAGACATATCTGATTTCTATGTAAAAGAAAATGGAAGTCCAATTTTTGTACCTTATCCAAGTATTATTATTAATAGAGGCAATAAGGATACTCCACTTACTATTAAAGCAGGTGTAGCCGGAAGAAATGTATTTAAAGGGATTATTATTAGTCGAGGGCCTATAGAGTTTGATTGTAGTAGTGCAAATATTACCATTAATGGAACAGTCATAGTAGGTGGCCCTGAAACCATACCAACACCAGGAGCTTCAGGTCGAGGTGACATTCTTAGTGGTGCTAAAGCAGGCATTACTGTTGAGAGTGGAATAGTTAATATTATTAATGATCCAATAAATACAGCAAATGATTTTTCTAAAATTATTTTAGACTTTACAGTCAAGGAACATGAGTTTTATAGAAGTGTATTAGATATGCTTTATATGACAGATTATGCTGATAAGAGGGTATTAGCAGAGATTATGGATAAACAAGGACCAATTGGAAGGCTAAATACTAAGAAAGCATTAAAGTATACTAAACAATCTATTTTAGAAGTAAGTACAGAGGGCATAGAAGTTGCTATTAAGTCCCTTAAGAGAATCCAGTAACTAGATAGGAAAGGGGAGTAAAGGATGAAGAAAATAGGAAGCATAAGTCTTGTCGTCTTACTGACTTTAGCAGTAGGATGTGGGAAGGGGAATAATCCCCCTATAGAGCAAGCTACGCCAGAACCTACGCAGGAAATAGCTATACAAGAAGAAGTAAATAAGTTCGTTGAGAAAGACTTTGAAAACTTTTTTAAGGATTATTTTTCATTTACTGATGAGCAATTACTGATTTTAAATCAACAATATATAACAACAGATACAAAGTATGGAAAAAATACATTAGAGGATTATAGTAGGTTTATTAATAATCAATTAGGCAAATATTTAGCTGATGGTTTAAAAAACACACTTAAAGTACAGTATACTAAGGATCAAATTAACTTACCCAAGTTTGTGCTACTTAATAACTATGTCGTAAGTGGCGAGGGAGAGGTAGATAAGATAGAAATTAAATCTACAAGGGAATTAGGAGAAAGCACAATTTATGAGGTTGCCGTTACTACCACGAATAAATGTTATCCTGTTAATCAGTTTGTAAAAGAGTATGTTTGGGGTGATACAGAGGGGTATTTTATCAAAACAGTATCAGATGCAGTACCTATGGGTCTTCAAGGAGTAAATCTGGAGCAACTTAATACGCAGACTTATTTGTTTTCAGAGAGTAATGCCACAGATGAAATGAAGCTTGAACAGAAATTTTGGCTTACAGTAGAGAACAAAGATAAGTTAAAGGTAGAAAGTATTAAGACAGCAAGTGATTGGGGAGTTGCTACTAAAGATAAAAATCAAGTATTAGATGCCCAGTATATTAATCGTGTAGCCTTTGAAGTAGAGCCAAAAGAAGCAGAGCAAACATTGATGAAGAAGTTTTTTATAACTTTATTTGAACAACCTAGAAGTGTTTATGATTATATGGAAACTGCCTATAGTACAAGTGCAGAGACTTTTAGCAAAGTATTTGATGATTTAGGCTTTAAAGGAAAGTTTAAGTTTAACCCTGTTACTTACAAGGCAGCTTATAGTCAAGAGATGAATCCTTATAAAGATGAAATTGCAGTACTTAAAGCCAATGAAAAAACTATTAAAGTAACGCCAAGTGTCTATAGCACCATGCATCAACCACGTTTTGTAGTAACTGTTCCTGTAGAGGCTTTACATAACAATAATGAGGTAGTATATTATAGCTATAAGTATTATGTTGGTATGGAAAGTGGTTCTGTTGAATTTATGCAATTTATGGGTATAAAGCCATCGGATCAATATGAATATGAGTGTGGTATGGATGAAGCAGAAGTGATGAAGTTAGCACAGGAATATAGTGTAGATAAGGATGCTTTAGCAGAGGCAGCTAAAAGCGTAGATATGACCCTTGAAGAATTAGTAACTAAGACCAAGGTGGAGGGTCTACCAAATCCTATTAGTGTAGCAGAGTCAATCAAAAGCGCTAAGGGAAGTACTGAACAAGAGGCAACTCCAGAAGGGGAAGCAACACCTACTACAGAAATAACCCCTACCAACTAATAGAGCTAGAAAATAAACTAATACGAGGCAGCAGATGATCAAGAAATTATATCCAACGGAGTACATAGCCTCCGTTTATGAATTAGATTTAGAAAGACTTAAGAAAGCAGGAATGAAGGGTATTATCTTTGACATAGATAATACCCTAGTTCCATATGATGAACTAGAACCTAATGATGAGATTATAGAGCTATTTGAGAAGATTCGTGAAGCAGGCTTTAAGATTACCCTTGTATCCAATAAT
>JAEYNQ010000260.1 GCA_023412455.1 Bacillota bacterium | reverse complement strand
AGGTTATGTTCTGCCAATAAAACCTTGTAATAAGCTATTTCTGCTTCAGAAGTTGACTTTAGTTTCTCATAGGGTTTTTGTTTATTCAATACGGTTATCTCATTTTGGATAGTAGGTACCTTCATGATCAGTTCAATCTCTTTTGGCATCCCATGTTTTTCAGGAAACTTAATATTGAAAAGAAGTGAAAAACGTACTGTACTCTCTTTTTTGCGTATATCGCGAATGCCATCATAAGCCTGCTTTAACTCAATCTCTTTTTTAATCTTATCTATAATAACTGATTGTAGACCTTCACTGTTTTCCTGAGAAAGCTTTCTCACTTCATCAATAGTTAGTTTCCTTGAAGCAGCTAAACAATTGGAACTAGAAAAAATAAAGGTGATGATAAGTAAACTTGCTAGTAATCGTCTCACTCTATATTCCTCCTATTTCATAATAAATAATTTCTCCATCTGCTGACTTAGAATAAGCTCTTACATAGGATTTCTCAAATAAGGCCTTTATGCTATAAACCTCTTCTTCTACACCTATGTCACTACCTGCTAGCCCAAACATTTCGGCATCTTCTTCAGTTACTATAAAGTTATATTCTGTAAACAGGTCTTCACTTAACCTTTTCTTAATGAGCTTAATATCCTGTCCATTCATTACGCCATTTACTAAGGTATCTCCAAAGAATCGAATCTTATTGACATATGGTGGTGTATCATCATAACTGTACTCTAATTCAAACAGGAGGTTAAAATCCTTGTAATAAAGGGCAAAGCTATTTTCTAGCATAATCAGCTGGTTTTCTGTGCCAAAGGCCTCTCTCACCATTTCTGCCTGTGCATCACAGAAACTTTCATAATCAATATTACCTAAATAGAAATTTCCTGTATAAATTACCCTTCCCATATTATTATAAAGCTTGCCAAAACCATTATATACACCTTCTAGGAAGTCTCCCTCATAGATTAGACGTCCTGTCTCTTCATCATAAAGCGTACCATTTACATCGTATACACCCTCATTAAATAAACCTTTATACAAAAGCTTATAGCTTTTACTAGAATATAAGGTCCCTTCCCCAGAGTATTTCCCTAGTGCAAAGTCACCCTCATATCTCAACTTTCCATTTTCAAAATAAAGCTTACCATCCCCATCATAAACATTGTCCTTAAAGTTGCCTGCATAAAGAAGCTTTGCTCCATTATAGAGCTTGCCTTCCCCATTATATTGACCTCTTACAAAGTTACCTTCATATAAAAGTGTATTGTCACTATCCTCTGCATAAAGTTTACCTGAGCCTGTATACTCTCCACCTTCTAGCTTGCCATAATATTTCACCTTGCCATCTTGGTAGTATTCTGTCCCTTCACTAAACTGTCCTGCGGTGAACTGTCCCTCATACTTTATCTTGCCATTAGGATGATAGAGCTTGCCCTCTCCTTCATAAACGTTCTCCTTGAAATTTCCTTTGTAAAGGAGAACATCCTCATGATAGAGACTTCCTTCTCCCTCATACTTTTCATCTACTAAATCACCTTTGTAAATCAGCTTCTCTCCCTCATAGAGTTCCCCTTTACCAGTAATTCGCCCCTCACTCATAGTGCCCTGATAAAGGAGGGTTTTATCCTCATTAATGACTTTTGCCTTACCATTTAATTCATGAAACTTATCACTGTTTACAACCACTGTAGCTGTCCAGAAACGTCCTTCCATATAAGGAATAACGACCTCCACCATTCCAAAGACAACAAGTGCCCCTATTAGAAGAATTCTCAAAATAAAGCGCTTAGAAATATAGAGTTCATTTAATTTCACATAATCCTTGATAGATTTAGGCTTACTAAAAATGTACCCAATGGTTCCACTCACTATTTTTCGGATTTTCTGACTAATCTTAAGTGTGATATTTTTAATTTTCATGATTTGGGACTTAAATATATTTTCATAAATCCGAAGTCCCGAACTAATAGAGCGTGTTATAAATTTAAAAATGGAACCCACACTTTCTCACCTGCCTCTATAAAGAATTTCTCACCATTATCCCTTCCCAGTGGAGCACGTTCTCTTTAGCATAATAATCACAGAGGAAAATATATTCCTTTGCAATTTCATCTTTTCTATCTTCTCTAACGACTTCAATAAATTTCTTTCTTGCTTCTTTAAAATCTCCAACGATATAAGCCTTAACACCCTTTTCAAACTCTTCCTTTGTCATGAGCTTAGTCTGCTTCTCTTCAAAGCCATAAGCATCGATCACATCATACAAATCGATCAGCTTACCATTTTCTTTACTACGCACCCTACCCATATAGCGATAATTGTACTTGTCTTTTTTATCAATATGGTCTACTACTTCCCCTGTAATTAGAAGATTAATCTTATTCTCTTCTGTAATCTTTTCTAAGATATAAGCAAAGTTAACGGCTTGTGAAACAACAGAGGCTTCCATTCTACTTTTATCTCCCACAATGCCTATCATAGCATTGCTGTTTTGAATAATCATATTGAGTTCAAAAGTCCTTCCCACCTTTTTGCTGGTACTATCAAGCTTTTCAACAATAGCCAAAGCAGCATCAAGCGCTTCATCTGCCCGCTTAGTATAAATAGCCCTGAGTCCAGCACCCTCATAGGACTCAATGACCCCACCAGTCGCTTTAATAGCTCCTCCTAACATACCAAAAAGTTGATTCAAAAAGGCAAAGTTGTCTTGTGTAGACATTTGCTTACTTAAAGTATAAAAATCTTTCGTACTAATAGAAAGTAAATGCATATTCTTAATCACTTGATCGCCTAAACTTATTTCTAAGATATTGTCTTTATTCAGCAATTTAAAAATTTCATTAGGCACAAATTTTTCATAAGCTACATTGAGTCGCATAATCGAATCTAGATATTTCTTAATCTTGTAGGCCATATGGTTAAAAGCATTTCCTATATCCTCTATCTCATCATTAGAGGCAATATCTACGGTAGTATTCCAATTGCCCTCTGAAATAGCCGTTACCCCGTGTTTCAGTGTCTTTAATCCACTTAAGGATTTCTTAATGGTAAACATAATGATAAGGACGATAATCAGTGTAATACCTAAAATATACCCTGCTACCTCAGTAGACGTATCTTGAATAATCTTGTAAAGTTCGGTAGCATCTGTTCCTACCTCAAAACAACCTACAATCTCGCCTTTACTATTTAAAATTAAATTAGAGGTAACCATCCAGGTACTTAAAATATCTGTTGTCGTTACAAAGAGTGGTTTTCTCTCGGGGTTATTAAACAAGTACCAGTCGTTTTCGTTAGAGACTATATATTCATCTCTTGTCCCACTAAGGATACCGCTATCTCCTGTAATTTCAAAGCCGATGTGGTTTACGCCATCCTCCATATAGTAAAGAATATAATACAAATCCATCTGCATTTCTTCGGATATCAGCTCACTGTACCAATGATTATCTAAATTAATTCTCTCAGCTACCTGCTCATAAAAAGCATCGCCCTCTACTTGTGGAAAGCTTACTTTCTCTAGCTCATCTCCATCAATCCCTTGTACGATCGAGTTGCTCATCATATAAAGCTGTTGGTAAACCTCTTTATTAATAATTTCTGTGAACTCATTCTTAATTTTATAGATCATGACAAGGGCCATAATGATAACAAGAGGCAAAATAATAAGACCTTGTTTAAGCATCAGGCTACGAATCTTCTTTATGTAAATAAACGCTATAGCAATAGCAGTTAATGCCCCACCTATTAAAACAAAAAAGATAAGAACCTTTCCTAGAAGTTCAATGAAAGGAATCTGTCCCTTTTCTACAATCGTTTCACTCTTCTCCTGAAAAGCAACTAGCTGTATGCCTTCATCTGAAAAACCTGAAGTTACTGCAATAAACTGTCCCTTGGAATTCCGTAGATGCCTTAGATTTGAAAACTTAAAATCCTTTGTTACTTGACTGTCTTTAGTATAAATATCTTCAAAGGTATCCCGAGCCCTATCATACTTCGTATAAGTAAAATTATAAACATCGGTAAAAAATAATTGCCCTTCTAAGTTACAAGATAGCTCATAAGGCACAATATTTTTCTTTTCCTTGCCTGTATAAATAATCTCTTTAAAGTAGCCCCCTTCATCCATTACAAAGAGCTGAGAACGAGGGTTTGTAAAATAAATACTTCCCTTTATGCTATAAGTCACTTCTCGAATAGCCACTTGTTCTTTAAAGACAAAGGTTTTTTCAAGTAAATCCCCTGTGATTAGATCATATTGAAGGAGCTTTAGCTGGGAAGTATTCACCTTCTCAAAAGCTATAAGCTTACCCTCTACAAATTGTAAATGAATCAGTTCATGCTCATCTAATCGTTTAAGCTGATTGGAGTAATCAATGGTAAATAACTGCTTCTTAGCTTCTAAATCACCATCATAGACCTGCACATATTGTAATAGCATTTTATCTTCTGTATTAGTCTCTGTGACTAGCACATAAGCATTCCCTTTATCATCTGTCACTAATCGGCTATAGTCGTAAACCTTATTCCTCTCTGTGGTTGGTAAGACCTTTCTTCTTATACGCTTACCCTCTTCATCTAACTTCTCCAGATAATATTTATTATTTTCGTTACCTAAGTAGATGAAGTCTCCTTCTTTACTCCTGTCATACTCAATAATGGTATCAAAGCCATAGTTAGACTTAATAAACACGACAAAACAGCTTACAATTAAACTGACTAAAATAATTCCTATAGCTGTCTTCTTCATCTACTCACCCCTCTCTATGGTTTCTACCATTGGAAATTTAATTTCTTGCCCAATATAGAGTAAATCTTTACTTTCCATCTTATTATAGGTGCTTACAAAATCTACAAACTTGATATTCCCATAAAATCTATAGCACAAGCCGTTTAGAGTATCTCCTTTTTGAACCGTATAGGTGGTAAGGAGCTCTTCTTCCTTTGTTTTTTCTTCCTCTTTGGGCTCTTCCTTTTTTTCTTTTTCTACTTTAACCTCTTTTTTCACTTCTAATGAAGGAGGAGTAGTTATTGACGGCTCTTTTTTAGCATTATCAATATAGATGGTCTCTTGCGTATTCATGCGCTTGCCCTCCTTAGCCTCCTCACTTATAGTAACCGTTCCTATAGTTTCCACGTCTGAATAAAGAGCAGTGCCTAGTTCATTATTTAAATACTTGGTGTAAAGTACATAAAGAAAAGCTAGAATAATAATCACTGTAAATACTTTCAGTGCCCTATCCATTAACTTGTCTTTTTTTTCTAGAAGAAGACTCTTTAGGCTCTCATCTTTATCCAACGCCTTAGATACTTCTTCTAAATCTCTAAGTACTTCTCCAATAGAATGATATATTTCTTTTTGACATTTATCGCTTATTCGATTTAAACTAGTGTAGTTTTGAATTTCGTGGGCGAGAAAAAGGGCATTTTCTAACTGCCAGATGGCCGCATAAACACATTTTTTGTAATCTCTAGGGGGGATTTTAAGCTGATAATTAAAAGAAATAATATTATTGCGCAAAACAATATTATTAGGCGCTAATACGGTATAGCAAATTATAGAAGCTAACTCATCATAGTCTAAAAATTTATGTAAAATACTTTTCATGAGTTGGACACGATAACCTAAGGCTAAACCTTCTTTCCCTAAATATTTAGGAAGTGTTTCTCCTTCATAATAGCGAAAGACTAAATACAACTTAGATTGCTCAGAAAAGTATTCGATAAAGTCCTCTAGTTTATTTTCTTCGTATAAAGCTAGAAATTCTCCTATGTAGCTTTCTATCTGCTCCCTATTAGTCAGCTCATTAACAAGAAACAACCGTTCCTCTTCATCTTTTACTTTTTTTACAATATAGTTGCCTATTCCCTCTTGTGACTCTAATACCCTTACAAGAGAATATTTCTTGGAAAATAATATGTCCGGCATCTTCATTCCCCCACCTTTGCTTTTTGCTCCTGGTTCTTAGCCTAAAACTTTTAGCCCTCTTTTACTACAACAAATGCTGTTGCCTTTTTCATTGGATATTTTACACTCTCCGCACTAATTTCATAGACACCCTCTTTTGTAGGTGCCTCATAAACGCCATTAAAGTCAATAGCTCCACCTTCTTTATCTGCTACTGCCCATCTACATTCTTTATTATCTGTTCCTTCTATTATACTAGTAAATTTATATTTCTCACGAGGTGCTATGGTAATTGTATTCGGTTCGATTTCTACCGTAACATGATTAATCTCTGAAAGATTTTCCTTTCTTGCCTTTTCATCCTTTTCTGCCCACCATTTGATGGTTATTGTTTGCGTTTCAGCATTATCCAAGCATTTGATGGCAATTCTAAAGGTTCCTGTTTCTATATAAGAGATAACTGCTAAAGAACATTTGGGTAAATTAGGTTCAAAATGCGTTCCTTCCAAAATGCTTATATCTCCAAAGATATTTTTACTATGGTCATAGGAACTATTCTCCTTCAGCTCCTCTACTACTGCCACATTAATTAAAACATCTCCTTCGCCAAGCCCATGGGCAATTTCATCGCTGAAGTAAACCTTATTTTTAGAACGTAAGTCAATCTCGATAACCTCTTGTCCACTTGATAAACTCTTATGGTTATTTCCTTCTGCTTTACTTACTGCTACTTCATCATAACCTGCTAAATACTTCTGAAGCTCCTTTGCATTTAGACCTTGCTCTACTTCTTCTGGCATTAAAAGCTGTAGTAAGCCATTACTTAGTACGTACTGTTTATAAGGCATTGACTGGAAATTATCAATGGAATACTCTACACCCTTCTTGATGAGTCGCATCTTTGCTAAATAAATGCCATTATTAGAACCAAAGTTCAGCGCTTCATCAAAAGGTGTCTCCATATAGGCCTTGATAATACGCTCATTAATAGAGGTCTTAGCAATCTCTACCTTAAAATAAGTATCCTCTTCTAAAGAGTAACGAACTGTCCCTATGCTAATGGCACTGGTGGTTCTATCTACAAAAAGAGAAGCTTTTACTTGTTCGACTTGATCTGCTCGTAATTTATAAGTGAGCTTAACGGTTTTATAGGCTGTTATGTCTTCATCACGATAATGGATGGTGAGTTTGTTTTCTCCCTCTTCATTAAAAAAGTAGTCAGAAGTGAGTGTGTATTCAATATCCACCATACGAGGAAGGTTAATCTTTTCAATTTGGACTTTGATTTCTATCTCTTTTTCAGGCTGAGTATAAAGAGGAACAATTTGAGTAATCTTAATGCCATTTGCTTCATAGATGACCTGTTTATCCTCTTTGTAATGATTAAGTGTCAGGCTATGGCTATCCTTTTCCTCATTGGTTAAGTAAAGGCGATAGCTTTCATTCACCCGATTGTATTGGGCTTCTTGATTATTGTTCTCAGAGGTTGCCACAATAGAGTGAACCATTTCTTCACTTTTCTCCTCATATTCTAGACAGAGATAAATAGGACTAATGTCCTCTAAGCCATCAAAACCATCAATAACATTTAGCTTTTTTGTCACAGCCTCTTCTACTATAATTTCTCTCCCCATATAATCAAGAGCCATTCCTGCCTCTATGGAAATTGTCTTTTCATCAATCATTAGGGTATTTAAGCCACTTACAACACCTACACCACAATTCAAAATGTTGGTAAGTCTTCTCTTATCATTCATATAACGCTGTTCATCTTCAAAATCCCTAACGGTTAAGAGTTTCCCATAAAAATAGTTATTTCTTTCAAATGGATATAGTTTTTTATTTCTCATTACATTAAACCTCCCTGTTCAAGAATAGTTGTATTAAATGGTATCGTTGTATTACCATCTAATTTTAATGGTAGATTATTTGATATATTGCTATTTAGCCCTAAATAAGTATGTCCCCCTAAAGTCATGAGTGGTTTTAATACAATAACCTCTGCAACCGTATGGGCTGGTTTGTGTAATGATACAATACGTTTTATCTCCAATAATACCTGCTGATTAGGCACATTCTCTTCATCTACTAATACGAAAAAAACATACTGGTCATTGCCATAAAGTAGCTTATAATTTTCTTCATAAGTACTCTTACTATAATGCTTCATCACTTCATAAGTTTCTATAATAACAGGTCTTTTTCCTATATAAAGCTCCAAGATCTGCATAAGGCCTTCTTTTGTTCCCTTGAGCTTATAAAGAGAGAAGCTCCTTTGTATAAGTTGTCTCAGCTGCTTTTCTTCCCACATGCTACTTCTATCTACAGCTACCCACTCCCCTAACCATTTTAGGAAATCTCCCTCTACGAACTGAGGGTCGAAGTAACGGGAAACACTCCTTATTTCTTCCTCTAAATCTCCCATAAAACTCTGATAAACGCCTAAGAATCTACTTAAAAAATCAAAGCTTTGGGGGTTTTGCTTATAAAACTCAGGCAAATAATCTGTGATGGTCTGTCTCGGAAACTCCAATCTTAACTGTTCAATCCTGGGAGGTAATGTATTATAGGTAATGAATTCTAGCTTAAACCATAAATATCGCCCTTCTGCTTTAAAAAGCAACACATCCTCTTGATTCTTACTGCTTTCTATCCATAGTTTATCCATTAGATAAAGCTTATCCATTATGGTTTTATCTTGGCTCTGTAGGAGTTCATTAATATCTACTAAGGTATCCTCTATCATGACCTTACTGTCATTACTGGCAAAGTACGAAAACTGAATACTACTCTCTTCTGTTTTTATAAGCTGAAGGATAAGCCGATTCCATATGGTATCTTTTTCAAAGCTATCCATGGGCCCTGAAAGATAAACACCCTCTGAAACACCTACTTCTCGTGTTTCTTCTGCCCTTTCTCCCGTCATCTGCAAGGCATTTCCTTGTATTTCACAGCCCTCCATTATGCCTCGATTCCAAAGCTCCTCATTAAATAGATAATATTTAACTTTTTCATTCATTTCCTCACCTCTTTTCTCCTCAGGCTACCTTGCTGTAACAAGAATATTGTTTGCCTCTAAATAAGTCCTCCCATGAGGAGGAATAATAAGATCCCCTAATGCATTTCTTCTTACTTTCTCGTGATTCATTTCTAATTGTAGATATCTCACATTAATGACACATTCTAAGAGTTCTATAGCACTACATAACCCCCCATGAAATAAAGTCGCTCCTAACTTATTCTTTTGGGTATCTAATATATATTTTTCCAAAGCCTGGTGAATAAGCTCTTTGGCATCCTTATAATGTGAGCTCACAATGACTTCACCATAAATTTGAACCCCTATGTATTCAGGCATAGTCACATAAAGTTGAGTCGTTAAAAGCTTACTCTTGTTTAATTGCTTTTTTACATTCTCCAAATAACTTTCTAATTTTTGTTGTCCCTCTATAGGTCCAGCTGGCTCTACTACTACTGTCATTGTATTTTCAGCTTTTTTCTTAGGATAATCTATTAACCCTGGCTTATAGAGAGGGATAGCCGTAGCATTAACCATACAAAGTCCCTGTGTACTCTTAGCAATCCTTTCATAATCCTCAAGGGTAATCGCTCTTTCTAGATTCTTCATACTGGCCATAGCTCGCTCCAGTAAGACCTGAGTGCTCTCACCTAACTTGCCTCCTTCAGCTCCTTGGAGTTGAAAAACTTCTATTCCTTCAAACCACTCTTTTTTGTCAAAACGATTAATAAGCCCAGCTCTAATGTTCCCCTCTGCTCCTTGGGTTGTCTTATAAGAGGTTATAAACAGGTTATCCCTACCTATACTAGGTACCTTACCTTTTAGATTGTCTCCAAATTGAAGGCCCTTTATCTCAGGATTAAAAAGATAAACTTTACTAGTAGGTCCCCATTCATCCAAGGTATTTACCTTCTTCCATTCTTCTATAACCCTTTGCCCCACTGAAGCTTCTCTAGCTCCCATTATCTCAAAGTCCTTATATAAAATAGCAGGCTCCTCTTCTTGTAAGAGAAAAATTTGCTCAGCCGTGCCATTACTCGATCCTATCATCCTCTTATCATAAAATTTATTATCATAAATCACTAGTTTAAGTACTGCGTCATGCTCTTCAAACCCCTCAAATAGAGTGGCTAATTCTGCCCGTTTAGATGTCCCTAGCCTTAGTTCAAGCCCTTCTAGTTGCTTAAGAAGGTAGACGATGCCTCTTTCCTCTGCTGCTTGCCACTCTCCTCCATTTTTTATGTAGAGGTTATAACGACCTTCTAAACCTAAGTAGGAATAAAGTAGCATCTGATTATCTTTAAAGTCTTTATAATTAAAATAAATACTTTCACATAAGGTATTTTGTTGTACAACAGCTAAGCTATTAAACCAAATCCTTGTTAACTTTGGAAAGACTTCATATTCATATTTAACTGCCTTTACCCGGAGGAGGAAGACTTTTTCTCCCCTTTCTTCGTAAGGGAGATGTTCTCCATTTACTTTAAAAGAAAGCTGTCCTGAATAAAGAAAGCCATAGGTTTCATCTTTTATAATCTCCAAAGGATGCCAACCAGCCTTGCCATCTTTCTCTCCATAATATTCCCAGAGCACCTTGGCTAAAGGAATGAAGCTATCCTCCTCTATTATTGGATTTCTCTGTAAGCCCTGCTCCGTTTCAATTTCTAGGTAAAGATGAATTTCTTCCTTAGCAACTAAAGCTCTTTCAAAGCCTATATAGAAGCTTCTTAGTTCTTTTGCATTTCGACCAAAAAGATGGAGTGTTCGGGCACTTTCTGGATTATACTTGTACAAAAGCAGTGTATCCTGTTTCTGGTAGCCCACACTTTTTATACTATTGGCATAAAGTTTAGCTGTTTTTTGTGTTTCAAACACCATATTGCTCGCCTTTAGCTTTGTTCCTTTAGGTAGACATCTATCCTCTGTACAATTGAAATAAACCATAGCTTTAGAACCCTGGGCATACTCAGCCTCAATGCCTAGAAGTTTTAAAAATTTAGAGAGACTTTTAGCCCCTACATGATTAATCTTACTCTGCTGCTCTTTTTTAAGATAAGCCAAGAGCTCAATAAATGTAATACCTGGATCATGGATATCTATGTCATTCCAGTCATTACCGTATTTTTTTATTTGATTAATTGCAACTTGAACAATCTCTTCAAATGACTGGTCATCTAAATTGGGAAGTAGTAACATAATTATCCTCTTTTCTATACTAGAGTACGGTTATTTCTATGGTATGGGTCCCACTCATTGGAACGGCATAAGGTCGTTCACTTAAACGATAGTAATCTATCTCCCGACGACTTTCCCTTATTCGCTCATAACAGTTAATCATCACATTATCAATGGTAATAATCCCTGGAATCCCTTTTATGTAATTATAGATTTGGGTTTTAGTAGGTAATACACCTATTTCAAAGCCTTTACCATCAAAGTTGCCTTTAATAGGGTCGAGATATTCTTCTAACCTATCATCAATCTGTTTATAAATGTTTTGATAGTCATTATAGTTCTCAATATTAGCCTTAACACTTACACAAAACTCAATGTATTGTACTTCTCTTACCTTAAATTTCTCACTATAAGTTAATAATGCAGGCCCTTTCCTTTGGAGTTCTCTCATGACATTCTCTTTTATTTCTAAAAAGTAATTTCCTACAGAATTGGCATATCGAGGAAGAATAGCAATGGTCACACATCCTGTCTCTCCTTCTCCTTCTTCATTGATACAGCTCATAGCCTTCACTCTCACAATATTCCGATCTGCTGCTCTAACAAGACTATCATAATCATCAATAGACACTGCCTTATCCTGATGGCGCACCAATTTTGTATTACGTCTTATAGCTTCTTCTAAAGTCTCTACATCGCACCCTCCTGCAATGGGTTCAATGTTATAGACTCTATTTACAAAAGGGACGGCGTCTGAAAAGCCATCTATACTAAAGGCCTCAAAATTTCCTCTATCCCCCATGCCTACAGAGTAATCAATACGTATTGTCTCATTATAAGAAGCATTTGGAATCTTTCCATGCTTGCCATCTCCAAATAAAACTCTGCCCCTCTTCTCATCAAGCATATATACCCGATCTTCTGGGCCAGCTTCCTTAATATTCGAAATGCGCTCCCACTTCACCCAATAGGAAATGGGCATGCCACTTTCATCTTTCTCAATAAGGGCCTCTCTCTTTGTTTCTTCACTCATCAAACTAATATCATCTGCTAGAAGGTCATCTAGTTCATCTACCCAAACAGTCTCATGGGTGAGATTCCCTTGCGTCAAGACGCAAAGTTTATTGGCTTCCTCGAGTTCCATGAAAAAATATTCTGTTTCCATGGTTTCTTGCTGTACAATCTTAACCGTATTAAAGTAGATCCCACTTAATTCTGGTAATTGTTTACTACCAGCTTCTTCATCATACCTCTTGTCTGTGTTTACTATTCGAAGCCAGTATTCTTCTTTACCAAATAGCTTAGCCTTCTCAAAATTATCTTTAACAACAAAGGTAATCAGTCCACTTTTACTCATGTTTTCTGTTTCATCCATTAGCTTAAGCTCAATCCACTTATAAGTTCCATTCATTAGTCCCCAATATTCCCATTTAATAGCTGGTGGCTCTTTACAATCTTGCCCCACCTTTTTAAAGAAGATTTTAATAGGTCCTCCTTTTATCGGATGATTAAGGGCTAAGTAAGCTGCTGGTCTATCATCTGTTTCTTTTGAATAAACTTTAATCTCTTCCCTTTGATTATTAGCTATCATTCTTTTTTCTAAATCCCGTTCTAGGAAGATTCTCTCTACAGGTTGCATCTCATTTCTATAGGAATAACTAATAGTTATTTTTTCAATAATAGGCGAATTAAAATAAGTATTAAGGGCGAAGGCATTATTAACACTTAAAATCCGTGCACGTATCCATAGCCCTTGATCTGCCCCTATATAAGTCGTATCCATATCTGTTGGACAAGTAAAGGTTAAAGTAACCTTCTGCTTTCCCTCTAGCTTAAAAATGTCCTCATATAAATTCTCATCAAATAAGCGCTTCCACCCATTGCCATTCCAGTATTCCCAAATAACCTTTTCTACGTTGATTTCTGTTTCTTGGGGGGTAGTCAGCTCGCTCTGTCTAAGGATCGGTTTCCATTTAATCTTGTTCTCTACCCTCTTCTCTTCTATAGGTACTAGGATGTGGTCAATGACCATTTCTACTTTTACAATAGCTCCTTTTTTACAAAAAGCTTCTTTAGAATTGATATAAAAATCATCATAACTGCTAAATCTTTCGTTAAAGGGTAAAAAAGTGGTTTTTATAAGAGATAGGTCATTATTATATAAGCTATCTGGCAAAATCCCCTCTGCTTGAGAAGCTACCCTAAGTTGGGTAAAACAAATCTCAGCTTCGCCTACTGGGTCCATTAATGTACAAGAAAGCCATCTGCTTACTAACTCATTATAGGGAGCCTCTAAAATAGGGCCAGTTACCTTAAAATGCAACGTATTGTCTACGCCTGTTACCTCCTGGATAGGTTGCCAGCCTTCTTCTGTAAGATACTCCCACTTGGCATAGGTTTTATCCTTTAATTTCTCTACTATCTGATTTTCTAAATAAGGTCTTTCGTCATGAAGAAGCTGCAGTGTAATCTCTGCTCCGTTATTAATATGTAATACATTTTGCTCATCAAAGACAAAACGGTAGCACTGTAAGTTTTCTCCTCCGTTAAAATCAAATAACTTAAAGGCGTCCTCTTTAACCTTTTCATCAAAGCTACGAACGATCTTACCTTGTGTACTGCTTTTACAAAGAATTTCCTTAACTTTATTATCAATAGCTAATAGCTCATCCTCTACTTCAAATAATACCCGGTTACCTCCGTCATCTTGAGCAAAAAGGTGCTTCCCCTTTGCTACCACTACCCCTGGCTCCGTCCCTGGATTAAGGTCAATGGTGACATACCCTTTGGAGCAAATACCAGGTAATGTATCCGCCCCTAAGATATTTAAAAAATAAATAAAATTTTTATAAGGTATCTTATTGAAGCGTTGTATCGTTTCCTTCATCATATTGGCAAAGAGATGGGATAATATAACACCTAGATCCCCTTCTTTTGCACCATTCCATTCAGGGACATAGTTCCTAGCAAGTTTTATAAGTTGTTTGTAAATAATCTCATTACTTCTATTATCAATGATAGGGACTCTCATACACTCACTTCTTTTCTATGTAAAATTTATTCCTGTAAAAGATGATAAATATGATTAAACTGATCCAACTCTTCTGTATCACTAATGACGTAGCTAATGTTAATAACCAACATGGTTTCATCCTCTTTGGCATTGAGAACTTTAACTTCTACATTGGTTACACGCTTCTCCCATGTCTTAATGGCCCTTTTTACCTCTTCTTTGACCTCTTTAATAAGGCTATAAGTAATGGGTTCAAACATAAAGCGGTCTAAGTTACAACCATAGTTTTTATGGCCTAAACGTTCACCCTTCCTTGTACTTAACAAAATAAGTAAGGATTGCCGGATATCTGTTTTTAAGTCCGTTGTTTGAATGCTTCCCGTCTGAGGATTGACTTGCAAAGGAAAATACCATCCCAAAGTCTCTTTATCTCTTTCCATACTCTGGCCTCCTAATTGATTTTTGTTATAGCCCCCTTAATGTTGGTTGGACCACTGGAGTTAATATTAATATTGCTAGATGCCTTTAGTTCTAGGCTGCCTTTGGCATCAATGACAATTTGTTGCGACTTGAGTTTAATGGACTGGTTACTTTCAATCACTACATTATTACTACTGCCATCTAGTTCCATTTTAGAGTTTCCAGCTTTTACGGTAATCTTCTTTTCAGCTAAAACTTGTACCTCACCATTTTTAGCATCTATTTTGACAATATTGTTACCCTCTTTATTTTGAATAGAAATAACCTCTTTTTCATCCTCTAGCTTTATGGTTAAATCCTTAGGCGTCTTTATGGTAATCGAATCTTTCCCCTCTTCATCAACAAAGGTGATTTCATGCCCATTTTTAGTCTTGATCTGACGCACCTTATTTTCTTTATCTTTAATGGTTACGGGGGGCTTATTGGTCTGATTCCATAGAGAGCCAATAACATAAGGTCTTAGCATATCGCCCTCACTAAAAGCTACTAATACTTCATCTCCAACTTCTGGTAAAAAGAACATTCCCCATTCTTTACCGCTCATAGGTGTAAGGATACGAATGAAGTCTGTTTCACATTCAGAAGTTGTACGATTGAGTAATTTCACTTTAATACGTCCTAATTTGTCTGGATCTTCTATATCTGTCACAACACCTACTGTCACACCAAAGAAGAAATGACTTGGCCTATCACTACCCTCTTTATTTAGCACTTCTGTAATACTCATACCTTATTCACCTCTAATTCACATTCTGTAGTAAACCTACTGTCTTTAATATGATGAATAACCTTTGATACATAATACTTCTGATTATAATTAGCCCCAAAACCCTCTACCTTTACAATCCTTCCTGGAACAAGTTCTGGCAAACCTACTATCCCAATCTTCCCCTTACTCAAGCTATAGGATAACTCCATAAGTTTAGCTTCTGCCCTTGCCTTTGCTGTTGCCTCAGAATCTACCGATAAATCGATAATCGTCTGAGAGACCTTGTTATTAATAACACTGGCTGCAGCTGGTTTAGTCATGGCTCCTGTAATTAAATTTTTATATTTATTAGCTGTAGCCTGAAAAGGCTTAGTAGGGTCCTTTTCATTATTTGCCCTTACCGTTACACTGGATACCTGGTTCTTTAAGGCGCTCTTCATCATAAAGCTCTGAACATATTCATTAATATTAAATTCAAAAAGAAGCTCCTTTTTAACATCTGCTTTAGGTTTAAAGACGGCATAGCCATTTAAAATAAAAAAGTTATAGTTCAGCTTCTTGGCTATTTTTACAATAAAATCATAGTCACTTTCATTATGTTGCTCTATAAGGGTGGTTACCTCTGCATCACTTTTATCTAAGCCTTTACTGTCTATCTTTACAAGGCTACTATAGCTCTTTAAAATATTTTCAACAGCTTCACTATACTTCTTGATACTGGTCTTTACCTCTGAACGGATACTATTCATCATAATCCCTTTTGCATCTAAGCATTCCACGGTATAAACAATATCCCCTCCTTTGTTATAGTCTAGATAAATGGTGTCTATATAACCTAGAAATATTCTTTTATGGGTTACATTTTTATAGCCTACTATAACCTCGACCTTACTCCCCAGCTTAATACTTTTATTTATATCCTCTTCTAATGTAATTTTATCTCCCTTTAAACTTTTAAACGCATTACTTATCTCAAATTTACACCAACTGGCTTCAAAGGTAGCTGTAAGTTCCACAGTAAGTTGGGTTTTCGTATAGTTTTCATCCAGCTTCTTGCCTTCTATCTCAATAGAATAGCTAGGACTTGCAAACTTTTCATATTTCTCTGCTAAATCTTTGATGTTATACTCTGCCGGCATACAGATACCTCCTATTTTTTAGCCAAATAAATCGCTTAAGTTTATAGGTTCATCTTTAACAACTTGAGGGGTAGAAGCCCCTGCTGCCCCAGTTGCTGCTGAAGCTGCTGGGGCAGCTTCTGGACTACTACTTTCCCCTGCAAACTCTGCAACTTCCTTTATAGAGAGGCTTACTTCTGCCCTTATAACCTCTCCTTGCTTATTAAAGCGCTTGTACTTAATATTTATATCATCTACAAAACCTCTAAACTCTGTACTCCCATATATAAAAGCAATCCAAGGTAAGCGAGGTGGCGTTTCCATTACAGTGCCTAAGCGACTTAGTCTGTCTAAGTACATTTCATTTAAATCCTGCTCTGCTGGGTACTTATCCACTACTTCTATTAACCCCATAGCTGTCTCTACCAGGCCTCCGCCTTTCATGATAATGGATTTCACATCATTAAATATATTTTTACTCTTCTCTAAGAAATCCATTTGGACAATCGAATCATAAAACAGGGTGACACTCAGTTCTCTGGGTTCTGGTGAAAACTCTCCAAACTTATCTGCACCATCTGAAGCTCCTATATTTTTAGCATCTACATTGGAGCGACTTTTAATAGAGTAGCTAGTAGGATTAAACTGAACCTTAATAAATTCGTCCTCATAAAAGCCTTCTCCATCTTCATACATCCCACCAGACAGTATCTTGATATAGGCTTTGTCCGTTGGGGCCTCTGCATCTAGATTTTCCTCTGCTACTACTTCATTAGGCTTTCCCATTTTTAATCACCTCACTTTAGCGAACTATAATCCCATCCTTCTTCTTTCACTCACTAAGCTTCTTTCAATTCTTTCATAGACCTTTTTATATATTCCATCGATGTCTAAATCTCTTTCTCGTGCCTTCTCCTGCTTTTCAGCTTGTTCTTTGTTCTCGTCTAGTTTTTTCTCTAATTCCTTTAGCTTTTTATGGTGCTCTTGCTCCTTAGCTAATGTGTAGCTCTCGATACCACTTTTAACCTTCTCCTGTACCTCTTCTTCTACAATAGCACGGACTACTTTTTGAAGGCGTTTCTCTATGTGAGTCTCTAATATCTCCTCTTCCAGAAATTTCTCTTTTTGGCGAAGAATGATTAGGTTTCCTCCTTGTTCTAGCTTACCTTCTTCTCGCTTTATAGGTATTAACGTGGATTGATTTAAACTGTCATATACCACTTCCTCATTCGAAAGGCTACTCTGTGGTTTTTTAGAGTTGGTTGCACTTAAGAGCTCTACTCCCTGACTCTGGGTGATGAAGGTCTGTGTCAAATCACCTGTCTTCTTCTTCATCAACTTACTTGCTGAATAATTCACCAGATTACCTACTACATTATTTGCTGAATAATTTACCAGATTACCTACTACATTATTTACCGACTTGTCGATTAGATTATTAGTTAAGCGATTAATGAACTGATTGGTTTGATGCGTGCTTAGTTGATGAATTAGCTTGTAAGTTTGGTTATTCGTTAGTTGATTATTAGTTAGTTGATTATTGGCTATTTGATTATTAGTTAGTTGATTATTAGTTAGTTGATTATTGGCTATTTGATTATTAGTTCTATGATTATTGGCTATTTGATTATTAGTTAGTTGATTATTGGCTATTTGATTATTAGTTCTATGATTATTGGCTATTGGATTGCTGGCCATATGCTTGTTGGCTATTGGATTAGTTAGTCTATAGGTTTGATTATTAATTAGTTGATTAGCCAGTTTGTTAGTCTGATTATTGGTTCGTTGATTCATTTGTTTATTTCTCAAATTATTGATTACCCTATTGTTTAAATACTTTTGGGTTATCTTTAGAATAAATGGATTTGCTATTTCCTTTTGCTTCTCTTCTTCTAAATAAGCAGCTTGTAAGTAAGAGACTTGTAGATCGTTCTCGCTCATAGGCTGTGTATGAGTAACTGGCTGAGTTAACCTGTCAATCTGCTGCCTTTTATATTTATTTACAAAGTGTTTATTTATTAGAAGTGAGTTGGTCCATCTATTCTCAGTAATAAACCTTATGTGTTGAATATAGCCTGTAAAACTTTCTTTTACTTGCTTTTGACTAAGGTTTATCTTATTCCTAACGATTGGCTGCTGCATAGCTCCTAGTACTTCTGTATTACTAAAATAATTGGCATTTATCTTATTTTTATAGTGTTGAAGTTGCGTTAAGTAAGTTTTGGTCCCTTGTATAAAATCATAATAGGAACTCGCGCTAAGACTTACCTCTTTCTCTTTAGCACTTAAACGGTCAAAGATAACTTCCTTTTGGAAAACGGAATGTTTAGACTGAAAAAGTTGCATGAGTAACGGCTTACTTAGAGATAAAATACTCTGCTCATGGGATTTTATCACCCAATGCTTCATCGGGTGTTGATTAGTAATCCATAGATTTTCTACGCTGTCCTTCTTGTTATAATGCTTTGTCCTATAGCTATTTGCTTTATAGTTTTTACTCTCATAGCTCTGAAGCTGTGTTGACAAAGTTTGATACCTCTGTAGAAGACTCAACTTTTGAATAGTCGTAGAAAGTGTACCCTGTACCTTGTTTTCTATGAAATTTCCAAGGTTGTAAGCGATTTGTTGTTGCAAGGTTACTTTTTGAGAAGAAAATATCTCCCTATTTCCCCTATTAGTGAATAAGATAGGTTGATAAACTACTTGTTCTTGTAAGGCTGTCTTTAGCCCTTCATATTCTATCTTATAGCTATCTCCTACATAATAATCTTGTCTCTGTATTAGAGGATAAGGCTCCTTAGTAAATACAGTTTTTTCTAGGGCGCCATATCTTAACGAATTGCTAATAATAGCATTGTTCTGATAAACATTGTTGCTTCTATTGGATTGTAAATGGAGGTTGTCTCTTCCAGAAAAAGCCTTCTGGATTTTTAGAATCTCCATCCATTTTGTAGTTTGAAAAAATAGCTCCCTCTGGCGATTACTCTCAAGCCTCTCATGTTGCCCATAAGATTCTCTATCTTTATCCTTCAAAGAGTTATTCCTAGCTCGAATAAACGGATAAGAAGACTGTATGGCAAAGGTTACAGACCTTTCTTCTTCATTTAAATAACTGTTTTTTGTCAAATAAGTTAGCTGTAGAAGGCCTCTCTCTTTTTTAATTCTGTTTTTTGAAAAAAACTTAACTTCATGGTTATAAAAAAGAGATTGAACGGACCTAGCAATGGTCTGATTATAAAATAAAGGATTATAAAGTCGTGGATTATTAATGGGAGGATAAGTATTCACTTGTGTAGCGAGCCAATTATGTACCTTCTCACTGTTATTAAATACATCTAGATGTACTTTTTCAGACATTAGTACCTTATAGCTCTTCTCACTACTACCTTGGATATTATTTTGGATATTATTTTGGATATTACTTTTAATATTACTTTTAATATTACTTTTAATATTATTTTTAATATTACTTTTAATATTATTTTTAATACTATTTTCAATATTAGCTTGAATGTTATTTTCAATATTATATTTAATGTTATTTTCAATAGGATTTTCAATACTATGTTGAAGGTTGTTTATTATACTTGTAGTACTATTTGTTTCAATATTTCTTTTTATACTTTTGCTGATGCTACTGATACTCTTATTACTAGCATCCTTATTAACTGTTAAGCCAAACCAATGATGTGTTGCCAGGAAATTATAAGCCTGCCCTCCTCCTATTTGCTTCATCCAATTGATAGAATTTTTCCAAACTTGGCTTATAAAATGGACTTGCTTTATTTCCTGCCCTTGCTGCTGGCTATGACCTTTATCCCTTAACTGAACTTGCTCCGATGATCTAATGCCTTCTTTAGCCACTATCGGTTTGCTACTCTTGTCTCTATTCCCTTCAAGCTCTTGTAGCATTATGGGATTATTATCTAAAAACGCTAACTGGATATGTATAGGATTATCTACTAGGATAGTTTTTTCTTGTTTATAACTTATAGCTTTATTAACAGCTTTGTTTTCTATTAATCTTTCAGGAGAATACGCCACTTGAGTTAAATAGCTACTTGCTGTAAGTTGCTTGTTTAAGCTTATCTCAGATTTTTTTTTTAGACTGTTATTGATCGTATGGATAACAGTCTCTATTGCTTCATTATTATTAAAATGCTTTTCCGTAATAAACTGATTAACTGTCTGATAAATCTGTGGACTATAGTTTTGATTTTGAGTAATGGAAATATTATTTTTAACTTGTCTAATAATCTCTTGCTTTATAAGATTCTGAGAAACAGAGAGATTGGTGCCACTTGCATTTAAAGCTTTAAGTTGGCCTAAAAGCTCTATTATTGCTTCAAAATAAAAATCAGTACCTGTAGGCCCATCATTTTTAAAGACCATCTTTGTTTCTTGGCGAAGGCCCTTCTCATCTACATAAATATTCTTGCTTGCAATCTGTTCACCGAAGCTACTTCCAATAGTATGTATATTTTTTACTGAAGTCATTGGTTTTTTATTGATAATCATCCTATCACCTATAGCTCAATCTGACTTTCTATCTTCTCTCTTTCCTTTAAAGCCTTTTCTTTTTCTTCCTCTTCTTTTTTAGCCGCCTCTTCATTAATAAGAGTATTCTTCTCCACTGCACTGTCAATTGGCGTGGATGTAGGTGGTTGTGTTTCTTGTTCTTCCTTTTTCTTTCTTGCATCTATTCGGTCTTGCTCCAAAGTAGTCACTTTAGGCTCCACAGAAGCTACCTTTTCTTCGGCCTTCTTTCTTGCGGCTTCCTCTTTCCTACGCTTTGACTCTTCTTTATCCCTCTCTAGAACGTTAACCATGGCTTCATCTACTGTGGTGACACCAGTCCCCCCACTTCCACCAAGTCCATTTAAAAGGCTTAAAGCACTTATTATTAAATCATCTGCTTTTTTTAACTCATTGTAGACAACTGTCATGGATTGAATAAGTGGCCTAGATTGTTCCGCATCTAAATCAGATAATGTAATATTTTTTACCATTGCTCGATCCGTATAGTAAGCTGCTTTAATGGCTTTGTCAGGACCTTTTATGATAATCATCATAATATTAGCTGTCTTTAGCCCTTTGGCCATAGACATAAGCTCCATGGTACCATAACCTTTTTCAAAAGTAATGGTATTAAAGTCTCCCTTAGCTTGCTTTAGTAAATAAGGCTTATTGCTCCCACCTTCAGTTATAGCAATAACATCTGATGACTTTAATGTAATGCCTGATATTTTTGAAAAACTTGTAATACTTGTTCCAAATATAACGAAGTAACTATTGGATTGAATAGGATATTCATTATTGTTGCCTATCCCCACACCTACCCTAGATAATAAATCCTTACCTAATCCCATTCTAGCTACCTCCCTTTTTAATACACATCAAATATATTTTTCTTTTTGTCCTCACCATTTAACTTCTGGTGTATGCTTGAGATTTCCTTACACCATCTTGCCCTTTCCCTATGCTCCAGGTTCATGATTTCCTCATGGGACCAGTGCATATAGTAGGCAATAAAAGCCATCTCTTGATAAAGTTTATCAAGGGGATAACTCTTCCTTACTCCCCCAAAAAAGGCCACTCCACCTCAATTTTTTCATTGCAATGAGGACACACTGTCCTAATAACAGGCGTTTCAATCTGATTGATTTTTTGATATAAATCTTGCAAATAAGCTAAGTCTGCTGTAAAAAGCTTCTCGATGACACGGGTATCAACAGCTTGTAAACTTCCTAAACTGACAACTACCCTTGCTAATAAAATAACACTTAAATAACCTGGATTTTGTTGCACTCTAGGGTCTTTCATAGGTAAAATCTCATCTGCTGCTGTTGCAAGTCGCATGACACCCTTCTTATGAAGAATGCCTTCGTTATCTAAATAGCCCTTAGGGAGTTCAAATGGATATTCGGTTTGAAACTGAGTCATCTGCTATCGTCTCCTTTTTTTGAAGAGTGAGGGACAAGATACTCGTCCCTCACCCTCATTTTTATTAAATTTCTAATCGCAATAATCCTTCATGAGCAAACTCAATGCTTTCCATAGCTACTTCTGAGCTATTACCTTTTAATTCTGGACCTGTGTATTTATAAGGCCATGCACGAAGTATTTGCCAAGCTGCTACAACAGTATCTTCATCATTATAAAGTTGTACAGTAACCGTCTTTCTCTCTTGAGCTAATTGACCTTTGTCAATTTCATCAATCCAAGTAAAGAACTCCACTGCATCAATAACACCTCTTTTAAACACAATATTACTATACTTAACAAGTCCTGGTTGTTTTCTAGGTGTGTTATCTGCTGCATCCCCTTCACGATACTCTACAATATCAAAGGTTGCATCAAAACCTGTTACTTCACTAAAACCAGCTACCATTACTCCACCGATTTCAACCTTGAACCTATAACTCTTATAGGGATAAGCTTCTAATGCCATATATTATTCCTCCTTAAAAGCGACTATTCTGCACCGCCTGTTTTTTGTGTGATTCTAAAGATTACAAACTCAGCTGGTTTAACTGGTGCTACACCAATAACACAGATTAAACGACCTGCATCAATATCACCTTGTGTCATTGTACTTGGTCCAATTTCTACAAAGAAGGCTTCATCTTCTGTAGACCCAACCAATGCACCACTTCTCCATACATCGCCTAAGAAAATCTCAATTGTTCTTCTTACACGTAGCCATAGAAGCTGATCATTAGGCTCAAATACAACCCAATTTGTACTGGCACGAATAGACTCTTCAATAAAGATAAATAGCCTACGTACGTTAACGTATTTCCATAATGGATTAGAGCTTACTGTACGTGCTCCCCATACACGTATACCTTGTCCTGGGAAACTTCTGATTAAGTTAACACCCTTTGGATTAAGAATGTCTTGCTCCCCAGAAGTATAGTTACATTCAAGACCTACACAAGCACTTACAATTTCATTAGCTGGTGCTTTATGAACACCTCTTGTGTTATCTGTTCTTGCATAAATGCCTGCTACAGAACCTGATGGAGGAATAGCCCCTGTATTCTTGGTAAGTGGGTCTAGTACCTTTATCCATGGATGATACATAGCTGCATATTCACTATCATAGAAGTTTCTATAATCAACAATATCATTAACTGTACGTTTATCCTTTGGTATATCTAAAATGGCAAAACGGTTTGTCATTCTTTCACAATGCGCTACTAAGGTTAAGCCAACTTGTGGATCTGTTACCCCTGGTACAGCCATAATACTTACTTCATTGTTATCAATAAAAGCTTGAATACCTGTACGTGCTCCAGGTCCATCGTCTTCACCAATAAAATCTGCACTGGATAAAGCTTCTAATGTACCATTTGATCCTCCAAAGAGACTGATTAAAAATTCACCTTCGTCATTTCCTGAGATAAGTTTGAAAGGTGAAAGAATACCACCATAGGTTTCCGTTGTCTCTTCACCCTCTTCTGTAACTTTTTTAACAGGAGCAACTTCTTTAGCATCTACCATTACAATTTCTGATTTAGCTAATTTTTGATTTATAAAGTTAGGTGAAAGAGTATTAAAGGAACAACCTGTATAGTTTTCAATAATTCCTTCTGATTTAACTTCTATATTAATTTCACAGGTACTAATTACTTTTTTAGCAATAAGACCGACATCTACTACAGAATCCTCAAATGCAGATTCAAAGGTTAGTATATCTCCGTCTACATCCACGATCTTGTTGTAAATTTTAGTACTTCCATCTGTAAAGACAACGGTATCCCCAGCTAAGAAGCCCGTTGCATTTTTTAAGCGATATTTTTTATCATTAGAGGTCTTAATGATTTCTAATATTTGTGATTTGGCCTTGCTAGATGGTACAACCGAAACAGTGATTTTATTCCCCCATGCTCCAGGGTTTTTGGCATAAATAACCAGTGGCGCTGCTTTATCATCTTCTACATTGTGGGCATAAGTTGCATTGCTTGGCACAACTCTTTTAATGTAGCATCTAGAGCCCCCATTAATGAAAAATTGATTAACAGCATACGCAAGATAACGGTATTCACCAAACTCATTCTCGGATAAGTAACCACCAAATATCCTTTTAAAGCCTGCAAAATTTGTTACAAGTACAGGTGCACCTTGTTGTGGTCCCTTTTCAGTTACCCCTACAAAACCTGCTGTGCTTGTCCCTACACTTGCCATAGGTGTGGCGCCTGAATCAAACTCTTCTACATACACTCCTGGCGTTAAATATTCTGCCATACGCTCCCAATTTCATATACTTATGAAATCAGTCCCCCCTTTTCTTTTTAGATTTTATAGTTCGTACTACTAAATTTCATTCCCCTCCTTACATTTCAATGTTACTTTGTAATTCTTGTCCTGAGGATACTCCTTCGTCTTTTGCATCAGAATTTTCATCTTTGTCGCTGAGGAGCGTCTCATCTTGCAGTTGTTTTTTCTTGATATAAGTCATAAAATCATCAGTATAAACGTGTTTATTCTGATGTTTTATCTCTGTAACAACACTTTTTAGTCTCGTTTGATAGGTCTTCTTATATTGCTCTTTTTGTATTTTAGCTAATCTTACTTCTTCTAGCTGTCTGTCTACGACAGTCCGTTCTTCCGAGCCTTCCTTACTGTGAGAAAGAATGGCTCTTCTTTTGGCTTCTAGAGCTTTTTCTACTTGTTTTTCAGGTTCACTATATAACTTTCCCATCACTGAGCCTAAGGCCACTTGCTTGCCTTCTTCATTTTGCAAACCTGCCTCATGGCTATTTACTATCTTATTTATACTGGTTTGAACAGGGAAGGTTAAAGCTGTCACACTATTGGTAGTTTTTTTATCCTTATAGGCCGCACTAATATTTTTGTGAGTAAGCTTATGTTTAATCGTTTTTGCTGTGGTCTCTTCTAATCTTCGTCCATGCTCCTCTCCATTATTCTTTTGCTTTGCCAAAAGGATTAGTTTTTGTTGTTCTTGTTGATAACCTAGTTGTATCATGCCTTGCCCAAACTGAAAGTCAAAATACTGGTCAGGATACTGGGCTCCTTTTTTAGTTTGCTTTTCGGTCTTTTTACTCACATAACCTTTCATTTTCTCTTCTTCGCCATACTTCCTACTCTTTACAGGCTTCTCATGAACTAGAGTAGGTGCCGACAATTTATCACGTTTTATTTGCTGCTGCATAGCACTTTCCTCCAACAGCTTATTTATTAATAAATTATAGCATATTCTACAAAATTTTAGAATATAATATTTATTTTTTATTAATATTGAGTTTATCTAATTATTATTATAAAATTATATTAAATTAAATCAATATCTCGACATAATTTACTCATTAATCTTTGACATCCTTAAAATAAGACTTAATTTTTCACAACTTATTCTATAATAAATGTATAAGATTGGAGATGGTAAAATGCCTGAATTGGATGAAAAAGCTAAATATGAAGTCGCAAAAAAACATGTAGACACTCTGAGAGCCTCTCGTTTCGGTTGTGCAGTTACAAAGTTCAAAGAAAATACAGAGCTAGAACCACCAGTTAGTAAATTTGACGAAGCATTAGATTCTAAAGGTGCCAAAATTGCAGAAGGGGCTTTTGGGCTAGCAAGTGGGGTACACGATCTTCATTCAGATGCTTCTGACATCTCTGGTTCTCTTAAAGAAAGTGATGCAGACTACGCAGCTGGAAAAGAGAGTGATGGGGGGAGTGCTGCTGGTAATGCGATTGGCCATACTATTAATATCACTAAAATAATCGCTCAAGCACTCTTTCATGTAAAAGGCCTCTATTTAAAATTTAAAAAAGCTGGGCCTGGCAGTGGTTTTAGGGAATTAGCTCTTACACTCCCTACTACACTGAGTCTTTTGACCAATCTAGTAAGCTCTTCTATGGATGCTGCTGGGAAAATGGATCGAAAAGATAGTGATAAAGTATCGGCAGCAGACTCCATTGTTTCTGCGATTGGTTCAGCTGTAGAATTTGGACAATCTGTTTATAAAACCGTTAATATTTGTAATGTTGATACAACAGGTCAAGATAAAGAAATTAGTGACGATGTTGCTTCTAAAAAGAAATCTCTTATAGGTGAAACCATTTTAAACGGTGTGGATACCTTAGCCCAAATCACAAAAGCTTCCCTACTTGGGCGGGCTGCTTTTAAAAGAGATAATCGATCAAGGAAACTGGCAATAGCAGGGAAATTTGTAGGATTCCTCTCTACTGCAATTGGAGGCTTTAAAACAGGAAAAGATCTGCATGGTGATGCCACTGCAACAGAAAGCACTGACAGTCCTGCAGCCAAAATGTATGCAGGGCTTGCTGAATCGGATAGTTATTTAGGTAAAGTGGGGGATACATCTTATCCTAAAGAAACTTCTGCTGATTTGGAGGCTATGGCGAAAAAATATGAAAGTGTTGATGCTTACTTAGCCGCCCTAGGAGTTGATCTGGGTGAACTTTTAAAAGCTGGTGGACGTACTGGTCAGAAAAAGGTCATCGCTGGCGCTGATTAATTTTATTACTTATAAGGAGACTAAAAAATGAATACAGAACTTACTTACAAAGAACAATTGGAGCAACTAGCAACTACTTTATCTCGTTTTGACTATACCTGTGAAATCCTTGAGTTAGAAGGTTCAAATGGTATACCTGTTTTATTTTGTGATCTCCCACAAGAACGTTTTGTTACCTTTGCCTTTAATCCCTACCCTAAAGAAGAAATTCAATACTCTAAATTCCTTCAAATTTGTTCCGATTTGCCACTGGATGTAACACCTCATAATAAAGGTACCCTGGCAGAAGCTATTGGCTTCGTCAATGCGCATATTCCTTTAGGGCACTTTGGCCTACAGGAGGATAAAGTACTCTTTAGATATGTCTATAGTATTCCTCTTACTGTTACTCTGGAAGACTCTCACTGTCTTGAAACCATTTCTCTTGCCATACTGGTCTTAGAACTCTTCTCTGGCGTCTTATGTGATTTAGCTATTGGCAAGCTCACTGTTAAAGAAGCTCTTGAACGCATTCAACAAGGTAACTATTAGAGTGCCTCTTTATAATGGATAACTTTTTTACCAAAAAAGGACTAATCTTTTTGAGAAGAGTCCTTTTTTCATTAGTGATGAAAGGAGTACCCTAATGTCCCACCCTTCTATAAATGATCCTTTTTCTTCTATTGAAGCTTATAATGAACTATTAACGGATTATATGATTTTGCAAATCCATAGATATCAAGAACTTCATCGGCCCAAGCCTTCTCATTTATCTTTGACAGAGCTTATGACAAAAGAGACCCAAGCTAGTTTTCCACCTGACGAAGAATACCTGCAAAAGCTGAAGCTACTTCATTTCTTAATTTTGCGCAAGGAAACTTTTTCAGAGGAAGCTCATTTGCCCCTTCCTTTCCGGCAGCTCTGTAATCAACTAACGCTAACACCCTTTGAAGAACATTGTTTGCTACTAGGACTAGTAAGTAGCATGAATAGTAGCTTTGGTGAGACTTTTTCTTCTTTAGATGAACGCCATCGTGTTCCCACCTTAGGACTTGCTATTGAAATTTTTAAAACCCATACGCCTTATTTTTTTACAGCTGAGCTTTTTCATGATTTAGAAGAAAAACTCTTTCACTCTCTTTTTATAAAAAAAGAGGAACCTATTACCTTGTCTTCTGAACTTGTATTAACCCCTCGTGTTATCGAGTTCTTATTTGGTATGGAAGAAAAATCCTATGATTATCATTTTATCTCACTCTATAAAGCAGGAAGTGAAAGTCTCTCTTTTGAAGTCCCTCTAGGGCCTAAGCTCCTTCAAATACTTAAACAATCTGACGGAAAACAGCTTATCTACTTAACAGGTCCTCGTGGAATAGGGAAAAGAACCCTTATGCATTATGTCAGTAATCAACTCTCCCAGAACCTTCTCTTTATTGACTTTCTTGTCTTTATTCACTATGAAGAAGAGTATTTGGAAGAAAAGCTCCTCTACCTTTTGCAAGAAGGTATGCTTCAAAAGGCTATCCCTTGCTTTTACAACTATGTAGAGGAAAAAGATTCTCCTAGCACGACTGTCTTAAGAATCTTTGAGAGGCTTTTTAAACTTCACCCAGCTATTATCCTCATGCAAAATGAGTCCTCTACCTACTATGATTTGACTCAAGTACGTACTACGGAACTAGTGCTTCCTCTACCCTCCCTTGAAGTGAGACAAAAACTTTGGGAAGCTGCTCTTCTGAAAGTCTCTTTACCGCTTTCATTAGAGGTGTTAAATACTACTTTTGAATTCACGCCTGGCCAAATTCTAGGGGCTGCTGCAGAGCTTAAGGTTCTTGCACAAATGGCTCCTCTTACCTCTAACCAAGTAAAAGAGTGTTGCTACCATCAAATTATTTCTCACCTCTCTGAGCAAGCTGAAAAAATTAAGCTCACCTATAGGTGGGAGGATTTAGTTCTACCAGAGAGCCTCAAAGCACAGATGCAAGAAGCCTGCTCTCATATTAAATATGCCCCTCTTGTCTATGAAAAGTGGCAGTTTAATAAACGGCTTTCCTATGGCAAAGGGCTTTCCATGCTCTTTGCCGGACCCTCTGGTACTGGTAAAACCATGGCGGCACAGGTTATTGCTAAGGAGCTTCATATGGACCTCTACAAGGTCGATTTATCCCGATGCGTTTCGAAATACATTGGGGAAACAGAAAAAAATCTTCATCTTATTTTTGAAGAGGCAAAAAAAAGTAATGTCATCCTCTTCTTTGATGAAATGGATGCCCTATTTGGCAAACGTTCAGAAACCCAAGGTGCTAATGATAAGTATTCTAATATGGAAACCTCTTATTTACTACAAAAAGTAGAGGAATATCCCGGAGTAGTCCTCCTTGCCACTAACTATTTAAATAATATTGATGAAGCTTTTATGCGACGTATACAATTTATTCTTCATTTCCCTTTTCCAACCCTAGAGTACCGGTTGGCCATTTGGAAAAACAGTTTTCCCCCTGAAGCACCCCTTAATCCACGCATTGACTTTGACTACCTAGCAAAAAACTTTGAAATACCAGGTGGTGTGATTAAAAATGTTATTTTATCTGCTGCTTTTTATGGTGCTCTGCAAGGAGAAATAACAATGGAACATATTATAAAAGCTCTTTACCTCGAGCTTTCTAAACAAGGAAAAATTGTCCTTAAAGAAGACTTTGGTGATTATGCTTTTTATCTCGATGAAGAGTAAGAAAGGAGTTTGAGAGATGAAAAATTTGCTACAACCTTTAACGACTATTAAATCTCCTACTGGCTACAGTAGTAACGAGGCCTTTTTAGAGGAACTCTTAGAGCTTACCAATGCTGCCCTCTATGTCTATGTTTACTGCAATACAGATAACCTCCTTACACCACCTCTTCTCTCTCCAGAGGAGCTGCATACTGTCCATACTTCCATCAAAGAAAAGCTTCGCTGTACACCTGATGCAGATACCCTGATCCCTCTTATAAGACTTCAAAAATGCTTCCATCTCTCAGACCTACAAATTTATGGTCTTGCTCTAGCTATGCTGTTTGAACTTAATGAGAACTATAGCAGAGTCTTTAGTAGCGTGGGAGAGAAATATAAAATTCCTACCCTTCACCTGGCTAAAAGTATTTATGAGATTCTGGTAGCAGCTCCCTCTACTACTGATTTACTTACAGACTTCTCTGCCCCTTATATGTATAGCTTTTTTGAGACAAAACAATTTATCCATAACCACTTTTTTGATACTGTCCTCATCCTAAAGAAAACTATTATGTCTTTTATTTTAGGAAAAGCATCTGCCTATACTAGCATCCCAGATGCAGATGGAAGCTTTTGGCTACATAATCCTCAGCCCTCCTTCTCTCCTGTCCGTGACGAAACACTGCTGCACAACTTAACTACTTTGCTTCGTCAGCCCACAGAAGACCCCCTTATGATTAATCTCTTTGGTCCAAGAGGTACAGGTCGAAAATATCACTTAGAGCAAGTTGCCTTTGCTCTTAAGCGGAATATTTTATGGGTCAAGCTTCCTCTCTTTTATAGCAAAGACCAAACTTTATTATCCTTACGCCTCTATGCCCTTTATCGTGAAGCAAGACTCCATGATGCCTTTATCGTTTTTTTAGACCTAGAAACCTACTTAGAGGCTGGAGCAAGGGATCAGCGAGAGCTTATCCTCTCCTCTATTTTTTCTTTCCTACAGCCTCATTTTAATTGGTTATTTGTTATGACTGAAAAAGAGCTTTTACTCTCCTTTAAAAGTAGCTCCTCTACATGGCTTTACTTTGGCCTTCCTGCACTGACCCACGAAGACCGTCTTGCCCTTTGGCACTACTATGGTAAAGACTTAAACTTTGAAGAAGGCATTAACTTGGATGAGTTAACTAATAAGTTCTTGTTTACCCCTTTACATATCCAAAAGGCTGTTGACTCTCTCAAGCTCATAGACCAAGCTCACCCTATTACTAAGGAACAGCTTTATATGAGCTGCTATGAACAGATAGATAATATCCTATCTACTAAAGCCACCTTAATCGATAGTCGTTATTCTTGGGAACAGCTTATTTTGCCCACCTTCCAAAAAGAAACAATGGCCCACGCCTGTGACTATATTAAGTTCAAGCATATTATCTATACCCAGTGGGGCTTTGATAAAAAATATGCCTATGGCACTGGCCTAAACATCCTCTTTTCAGGCCCTCCTGGAACAGGTAAAACCATGGCTGCCCAAGTCATTGCTAAGGAACTGGGTTTGAAGCTTTATAAGGTTGATCTTTCTCAACTGGTTTCTAAATACATTGGTGAGACAGAAGCCAACCTTCGCCAAATCTTTGATGCTGCTGAAAAAAGTAATGTGATTCTCTTCATCGATGAAATGGATGCCCTCTTTAATAAACGTTCAGAAGTAAAAAGTTCCCATGATCGCTACTCTAACATGGAAACTTCCTATCTCCTTCAGCGTATTGAGTCCTATACAGGTATTGTCCTCCTAGCTACTAACTACCTCAAAAACATTGATGAAGCCTTTATGCGCCGTATTCATTTTATTATTCATTTTCCTTTTCCCGATGCAACCCATCGCAAAATGATTTGGCAAACCATGTTTCCAGCTGAAGCCCCTCTTCATTCCTCTATCGACTTTGATTATTTGGCAAATACCTTTGAAATCTCTGGAGGAAGTATCAAAAACATCGTACTAAATGCTGCCTTTCTAGCTGCAGCTGAAGGAAAGAAAATTTCTATGAAGCATTTGATTCGTTCCCTTAAAGCAGAGCTCATGAAGCAAGGCAAGGTTATTTTGGACAGTGACTTTAAGGAATATATTTATTATCTACAATAAAAATAAGTTCCTTTAGAAACAAACTCTCCTAAAGGAACTTATTTTTTACCTATTTATACCCCTTATTCTCTATTCCTACTACTTTTAATAGAGGCCTTTAACAAGCCTCTTTACTAGCCCTTATTCCTGTATGACAAATCTTTGAAATAACCTTCCAAACAGCAATGGCTAATCCGAAATCTACCATGCTATGGATAACCGTTCCCACACCTACTAATCCAAAAAGTACAGACCATGAAGCAGCATTATTGGTGCCACCCATATAAAACGGCAAGACAATGAGCACTTCGCAGATCCCATGTATTATACTGATGATGACACCAAAAATAGTTGTATATAACGGTTTATTCAAAGTCTCTAGATTTTTCTTGAGATAAAAGGCTCCTATAGCAGCAAACACCACATGGCTTAAGGCACGTAAAACGACTTGTGGTGGAAAACCTGCTAAGAAAAACCCCATGGTTGTCCCTAATGCTACAAATAGTGCAGTGGCCGGTGATATAAATAAAGCAATGAATACGGCCACATGACTAGCTAGAGTAAAAGATGCTGGCTCAATTATAATTTTTACAGGCGAAATCATTGGAATCAAAATCCCTATGGCACAGAGCATGGCTGCAATGACCATTGTCTGAAGATTAACCTTTTCTTTCATTTTTAAATCCCCCTTAAAGATATGTATGGTTATGTGTCAAGACACATGTAGCTACAGTATAATCATTTTTATAGAAAAGTCAATGGTTAGTTTTATAAAAAATCAGATAATTATCCACTTACCTGCTCTTCCATAGTTCTTATATATCATCCTATTATTTACTTACTTAAAATAAATGCCATACTTTACAAAATTTTATTTTAATTTTTAAATAGTGATGATTTAAAAATTATTATATTATATAATATTTTATGTAAAATATTATTTTAAGGAGGATTTATATGTTTAGAAAGAAGTCATTCGTTTCATTTGTTGCTCTACTACTTATGACTGTACTTCTACTACCTGCTCAATTAATGGCGGCGGATACAGTCCAAAAAACCTTTACCATCGTACATACTAATGATACACATTCTCGTGTAGAAGAAGATGCTGGTATGGGATTTGCTAAAATTGCTACTAAAATTAACGAGATTCGCTCAGCTCAGGGCAAAGAAAATGTAATCGTTCTAGATGCTGGCGATTCATTACATGGTCTTCCTATTGCTACAACAAGTAAAGGGGAATCCATCACAAAAATCTTTAATGCGGTTGGCTATGATGCAATGGTTCCTGGCAATCATGACTTTAACTATGGGCAAGAGCGCTTAGTAGAGCTTAAAGGTATGCTCAATTTCCCCGTTATTTCTGCTAACGTAAAAAAAGCTGATGGTACAACCCTTTTTACACCTTATATTATTAAGGAAGTGGCTGGTTTAAAGGTAGGTATCTTCGGTCTTTGTACCCCAGAAACCACTTATCTGACACATCCTAAAAATGTAACTGGCCTTAGCTTTGAAGATCCTATCGCAGTAGCTAAAAACACTGTTGCTGAACTTGGAGGTAAAGCTGATGTGATTATTGCTCTATCTCATATAGGCCTTGATGAATCAAGCACTGTAACAAGCGAAGCCATTGCCAATAGTGTAGAGGGTATCGACCTTATTGTAGATGGTCATAGCCATACTTCTCTTCCAGAAGGTAAAAAAGTAAAAGATACACTTATTGTTCAAACAGGTGATTATGACAAAGCACTGGGTATCGTTACAGTTACAGTAGATGCTGATAAAAAAGTAACCTTCAGCCCTTCTCTTTACACAAAAGAAGAAGCAGCAACAGCTACTCCTGACCAAGCTGTTACAGATGTTATTGCTGCTGCTAAAACAGACTTTGAAGCTTTAACAAGTGAAAAAATTGGCTCTACCCCTATTCGTTTAGAAGGTGAAAGAGCTTTTGTAAGAACAGGTGAAACGAATCTGGGTAACCTTATTATTAACGCTATGTTAGATACAACAGGTGCCGATATTGCCCTTACCAATGGTGGTGGCATCCGTGCTTCTATTGAAGCAGGAGACATTACAAAAAAAGATATTATTTCTGTACTTCCTTTTGGAAACTACATTGCCACCCTTCATGTAACAGGTCAAGAAATCAAAGATGCTCTTGAAGTAGGTGTAAAAGGCTATCCAGAGGCAGCTGGTAGCTTTCCACATGTAGGTAACCTTACCTTTACTTTAGACGCTAATAAAGAAGCTGGTAATCGTGTTTCTAATGTTCAAGTAAAAGGTAAAGCCCTTGACCTTACTGCTACATACTCTTTAGCAACTAATGACTTCATCGCTGCTGGTGGTGATGGTTACACCATGTTTGGTGATAATGCTATTACAGGTGAATATCCAGGGCTTGATGAAGTTACCATTCAGTACATCAATGAATTTGGTGTAAAAGACATCGCAGTAGCTAATAAAATAACTGTTATCCCTGTTAAAGAAGCTGTAAAAGATGAAGCTAGCCAACCAGAAACTGTAGCTCCTTCTGTAGAAGCTACTAAAGAAGAACCTGCTCAAGTAGAAACTGTGGAAGTAACTAAAGGTTTCACTAAATATGTGATCCAATATGGTGATACTCTTGCTAAGCTTGCTAAAAAAGCAGGAACGACCTATCAAGAGCTTGCTAAAATCAATAATATAGCTAATCCAAATGTCATCTTTGCAGGAACGACTCTTCTCATTCCAGCAAACTAAATCTACTGTTAGAACAAAAGTGTCCATAGGATACGTATTGGTTCGCGAAGTAGTGAAAGTGTAGAACACGAACTTTCCTACAAGATAAGAAACAACCCTCTCACTTATTTCATTATCCTTTCTTCTCAATCAACCTATTGGTTCATTGAGAAGGAAGCCTAATTACTGAGTGAGAGGGTCTTTTTATTTTGCATAAAAGTGTATCATACAACTTCTCCTATTTCTCCTTCACCTTTGATATTAAGCTACTCTTCCTAATAGAATAACAAGTAAATTATTGACAGCTGGGAACGAACTATATAATAATATAAATATACATAATTTATTTTAAATTAAATATATTTTAAAAATTATTGAGCAAGGAGAATCCTATGATCCTTAATACAACCTCAACTGAAAATGCTCCAGATACATTTGTAGGTCGTCTATTTGGTAAAAATGGACAATTTAATCAAGCCAATAAAGCTAAAGTATCCAATGGAACGATTAATCCGCTGAATGTACAAAATAATTCCCCAAACCCTATAAGTGAAACAAGAGAACAATTTAAGAAAAAAGCCTCCCAAGTTATTATGAGCCAAATGAAAAAGGAAATAGATTTTTCAAGTAAAATAAACGAAGCCTATAACAGAATAGATGAATTAAACGAGGACAAAAAGGCTAGTCGTGAGAATATAGAAAATTTAAATAAACAAAAAAAAGACTTGCTGAAATCTCGTGGGTGTCTTCCTGAAAATAATGAACAAACGCATTTAGAACGACTAAAAGATAGCCATTATAAAGGAGAAGGGCTGACAGTAGAGGAGCAAGAATATCTTAAAAATATAGATACATCTATAGGACAATTTAAAGCAGAACAAAAGGAGATTGTTAAGGAGATTGTTAAGACTTATGAAGAGTCTATTTATGGCCCTATCGGGGAGAAGTTAAAAACACATCCCATGGAAGATGCTTATATGAAAGCTGATGAAATTGAAAAGAAGGGGAATCAAGCAGTTATTTTGGAGGTTGCTCTTAAAGCCAAATCACATATTGATGATAGGCTAGATGATAAGAGGAATAAGACGGACAATGAACAAACAGATCAAACCGATAAAGAAGATACCATTAATCAGAAGGATGAAAAGAAAGAAACTAAACTAAATGATGATAAACCCCAAGCAGAGAATTCACCTGGGGTTCAAGCTTTTCTAACGATGGATACTGCGGTCCAAGTTTATAAAGGTAGTGCGGATATACAAAAGGAGATTATTATTTTAGCCCAAGAAAGTAACATTGACGAAGAAAGTGTGAAGGGCATTGTTATTGATGAGACTATATGATTATTCTTTCGTAGATTTCACCTCATAATGGACACCCTTATCTTTGGCTACGTCTTTCTCACTACTAGGGGAGACTAAGGACTTTCACTCATTTAAAATATGTATCGCCAAGCCCATGACAAAAAAGACACTTTGATTATCTCAAAGTGTCTTAAGAAAGCGGGTGATGGGAATCGAACCCACGTGGCCAGCTTGGAAGGCTGGAGTTCTACCATTGAACTACACCCGCACAGCTTTGGCAACCACCTACTCTCCCGGTTCGTCTCCAAACAAGTACCATCGGCCGCCTAGGTCTTAACCCTCGTGTTCGGTATGGGAACGGGTGTGTCCCCTAAGCGCATCATCACCAAAAATGTAAATTTATTATATCCCCTTTTATTACCTATGTCAAGTAGTAGTCCTCTATTTTTGCTCAACTTCTATCCCTTTTATCTCCAATCTTTTAACCCTACCTAATTCGTTTATTTGAATGCCCCCTCCCATCCTATAATTAAAATCTTCTAAATATAAATGTTTATCTTTCAAATATTAACACTTTAATGAGGTCTTGCGCACCTAGCTCTTTTTCTATTACAATATATAAAATATAAACTTTTCAAATGAGGTGCAGATGAATACTAATTTAACTACTACAGTTCACTCTCAACTAAAGCTTTTTTTAATGATGACAGCTCTATTTTTTATGAGCTTAGCCTTTTGTTTAGCAACTCCATTAGAAATCTTAAGAGGTATGAAACACATTATCCTTTCTAGAGATTTACTTATTACCGATTATTTTGCATTAACTAGCTATGGTGCTGCTTTTTTTAATAGTGCCTTAATGATGCTATTCGTTCTACTCATTATTATCCAATTAAAATTACCTATTACAGGATTAGCCTTGGCAGCCTTTTTTATTAATGGTGGGTTTGCACTTTTCGGAAAAAATCCTCTTAATGTTCTTCCCATTTTATTAGGTACTTATCTCTACTCTAAAATACAAGGAGTAAGCATAAAAAGATACCTTTATACTGCTCTATTTGGCAGTTGCTTGGCACCCCTAGTCACAGAAATGGTTTATCTATTGCCTTTTTCTATTGGTATTAATATAGGGTTTGCTATTCTCATGGGTATAGTCATTGGCTTTATATTGCCTCCTTTGGCAATGCATACAGCCTCTATGCATATGGGCTATAGTTTATTCAATGTAGGCTTTGCCTCTGGTATTTTAGGTTTTGTTATTGTCAGTATATTGAAAGCTTTTGGACTAGCTACCACTACTAGCCTTATTTGGCAAGAAGGAATTCCCATTTGGCTCCTTGTTGTATTCTATAGTTATTTTGCAATAACCTTTTTGTATGGCTTATGGATTAATCACGGGAAAGTCAATAAGGTAAAAAGAATATTTCGCCATCCTGGCCGAGCTGTTGCAGACTTTATCTTAATGGATGGGCCAGGTAGTACCCTTATGAATATGGCCTTAGTTGGAAGCTTAAGCTTAAGCTATATCTTGCTCATAAAAGGGGACTTATCCGGCCCTGTAATAGGCGGTATTTTGACAACCTTTGGATTTGCTGCCTTTGGTGTACATCCCAAAAACTTTATGCCTTGTATAATAGGCGTCTACCTTGCTACACAGATTAAAATTTTTACACCTACTATGCCAACTATGCAACTAGCTGCTCTATTTAGTGCAGGTCTGGCTCCTATTGCAGGGCAATTTGGTGGGTTTGCAGGAATTTGTGCCGGTATATTGCATACTTCTATTGTTACTTCAACAACACAGATGTATTCAGGCTTAAATCTTTATAATAATGGATTTTCTTCAGGATTTGTTGCGATCATTATGGTCCCTTTGATGGAAAGTTTCATGAAAAATTTTACTACCAATCACTCTAGGAGGTAACTCTTGTGTTACATGTTGAAAAGAAGCTTGCTAAAATCGTTGAGGAATTAACACTATTCTTTTTTGGAATAGGTGGCTCTGATATTCAATCCAGCATAATAAAAGGGCATCATAAAGCCTTCATTTTCTTTAAATCCAATTACAATAAACAATTAGAGCATAAATTAGACGATATCGAAGATATTTTAAAGGGGCAAAAAAACGAAGGGATGGAGGATATTTATTGGGAGTTAGTCGGTTCAGGTGACCCTGGTGAGGCAAGTCAGCTTTGGCTAATTGGAATAATGGTAGATGAAGCTACCATTATTCGAGAAGAAGGCTCTATTACAATAAAACTATGTAAATATCTCAATTAAGTCCCATCGCCCTTCTATTCTGTGTTTGCTTTTTGTTTTAAAAAGGAACCTGCTCACTCATTGGAGTATCTTGCCTTCCAAGTCAATCCATGCATTTACTTAGGAGGGCATATACCCTTTTAGTGACAGGTTCCTTTTTATTTTTACTTGCTTCAATTTATATTTTACGTCCTTCAAGTTATGCTATTTTGACCTTAAGCTTATGGGGTTTTTAAAATATTATTTACATTTATTTCCAACTCCTCTCATGTTAATTTATAGCTTTTCTTACATAATTTGTGTATAATGGTATTAGTTGACATAATATAAGGAGGGATTTCATGCAACTTATAGGTATTTTAGTCATCGTAGTCGGATTCATCCTTAAACTTGATACAATCGCCGTTGTGCTTACAGCTGGTGTTGTAACTGGACTACTTGGTGGCATGAATATTGTAGAAATTTTAAGTACTCTAGGTAGTACATTTACAGCACAACGTTCTATGGCCTTATTCTTACTCATCTTGCCCATTATTGCTATCTGTGAAAGATACGGTCTTAAAGAACGTGCTTCTGAATTAATTAGAAAAATCAAAGGGATGTCCTCTGGACGTGTATCAACACTCTATATGTTCATCCGTGAGATTGCCATTTCTGCAGGCGTAAAACTGGGACATGCTGAGTTCGTAAGACCTTTAATTGAACCTATGTCACAAGGTGCTTCAGCTAACAAATATGGTAAACTCGACGAAGAAACAGAAGAAGCCATCAAAGTTATGGCAGCAGCTGCTGATAACTATGGGAACTTCTTCGCCCAAAATATTTTTATAGCAAACTCCGGTGTACTGCTTATTGTAGGAACTTTAGAAGAGCTTGGTTATCATGTAGATGCTTTAGCAGTTGGTCAAGCTGCTATTCCAATAGCCATTGTTGCTCTTATTTTTGTTTTCATCCAAAACACTTATATGGATCAGAAGATTGCTAAGAAATATGCAGCTCTAACTCATGAAAAGGAAGGTGCTAAATAATGGGAACTACTTTACTTCAAGTGTTTTATGTTCTAGTAGGTTTATTAATGTATTTAGTAGCCTTCCATATTATAAAAGATGCCTCACATAAAACACGTATTGGAACAACGCTTTTCTGGGGCATTCTAGGTACAATCTTTACTTTTGGTTCCTTACTTCCTGGGGCGGTAGTTGGTTTCTTACTCCTTGTTATTGGTGTATTAACTGCAACCAAACAAGTATCTATGGGTAAAGTAAATATCCCAGCTCCAGACTTTTCAGCAAATCAAGCTAAAAAGTTAGGAAATAAGGTGTTTATTCCTTCTCTTACTATCGCTGTCCTTGTTATATGTATTGCTAAATTTACATCCTTTAGTGGAACAGTAGCCATCGGTATTGCTGCCTGCATTACTTTACTTCTTACACTATTTATCACAAAAGCCTCTGTTCAAACAGTGGCAGATGACAGTAATCGCATCCTTCAGGTTGTGGGTATGACTTGTATTTTACCTCAACTTTTAGCAGCTCTTGGTTCTCTTTTCACTGCTGCTGGCGTAGGGACTGTTATTTCTTCCAACATTGAGAAATTCATTCCAGAAGGAAACATCTTAATCGGTGTCATAGCTTACTGTGTGGGAATGGCACTCTTTACTATGATTATGGGTAATGCCTTTGCTGCATTCTCTGTAATCACTGTGGGTATCGGTGTCCCCTTCGTATTTATTCCTGGTGGTAATGTTGTAATCTGTTCTACCCTTGCCCTTACAGCAGGTTACTGTGGCACATTAATGACGCCAATGGCAGCCAACTTCAACATACTTCCAGTAGCTCTTTTAAATATAAAAGATAAAAATGCTGTGATCAAACATCAAGCATTAGTGGCTATTCCTCTTCTTATCGTCCACATTATCTTAATGTATATTTTAGGATTTTAGATCAGAAAAAATAATCTTATAAGGAGAATCCTCATGAAAGTATTAATTACAGGTTTCGATCCATTTGGTGGGGAAAGTATAAACCCAGCTCTTGAAGCTGTTATGGCTCTCCCAGATAGGATTGATAAAACAGAGGTTATCAAATTAGAGATTCCTACTGTTTTCGGAAAAAGCTTAGAAGCGATTAAAGCAGGTATTGAAAAACACCAGCCAGACATTGTCATCGCCGTTGGTCAAGCTGGTGGGCGATTTGGCATTACACCCGAACGTGTGGCCATTAATGTAGATGATGCCCGTATTGCTGATAATGCTGGTAATCAGCCAGTAGATACAAAAGTAGCTGAAGATGGTGCAGCCGCTTACTTTACAAATCTTCCAATCAAAGCCATGACACAAGCTATGATAAATGCAGGTCTACCTGCTTCTATCTCCAATACAGCAGGTACTTTCGTATGTAATCATGTGATGTACGGTATCTTACACCTGATTCATACAGAATATCCCACTATGCGTGGAGGCTTTATCCATGTGCCTTACATCCCCGCACAAGTTACTTCTAAACCCAACATGCCTTCCATGTCTCAGGCAGATATCACAAGAGGTCTTACCCTTTGTATTGAAGCAGCTACTACCCATATGGAAGATCTTCACATTGCAGCAGGTGCCATTTGCTAATGGAAAAAATATTTGTTTATGGTTCTTTAAGGCAGGATTTTTGGAACCATGATAAAGTCCTTAAAAATAGAGTAAGGAATATTATTCCTGGCACCATCCATGGTGCCCTCTATCACCTGCCTGCGGGTTACCCTGCTATCACTTCTGGAACAGATACGGTTCATGGAGAGGTCTGCATTCTTTCTCGGAATAAGCATTTAAAAAGTATCGACTTATTAGAAGGTTATACAGGTGACCCCTCTATTGATCTCTATACACGCAAAAAGAAAACCGTCACTTTTGCTGACGGCCACACAGAAGAATGCTGGGTTTATTTATATATTGATCAAAACTATGTAAAGAAAAAGGGAGCTTATATTCCTCACGGTGATTGGCGTAAGTTTATGTATAGCCAACCTTATTATAGAGGATAACCTCACCTATTTAGTCAATAGTTGGGGGTAATCCCCCTATGATTTGTACGCAGTTAAGAAGATTTTTTAAAAATCTTTCTTAGCTGCTTTCTTTATTCTATCTATGCAACATCCTATTTCTAAAACGATTAAAATGACAGTAGCCCTTTTTAAGTGCTCTACTGGTACTAGTCTAAATGGAATAAAACCTTTAGGTCCCAACAAACAGGGCTATTATCTGCATTAACCTCCATAATGTCAGCCATGAAGTCCCACCACTTGCGATTAATAGCGGTATCCGCTCCTTGACTCCACTTTTCCTCATCTTCGATTTCAATATAACCATAGAGCACTAAGGTTTCTGGATCGAGTGCAATTGTATAATTTTTACCCCCATGTTCATGAATCATATCAACCATTTCAGGCCATAATTCATTATGTCTCTTCTCATATTCCGCTTCCATGCCAGGATGAATTTTCATCTTAAAGGTTTTAATCATTATCTGTATCCCCTTTCCTTATAGGTCTGCGCCACATTGTTCCATTATTTCCCGTAGTTTTTGTATGTAGTATGTGTAATCTTCTAATGAAGTAGATGGTGTAACTTGGTGATCTGAGCCTGGTAAAAAGCCACCTTGTCTAATAACAGGTAATAAGCGTTCAAATTCTTTATCAATGGCCTCTTTTCCTTTGGCTATTTCTAGCTTATTAAAGCTTCCAATTAATTTTAGCTTAGGGAACATTTGCCTTACTTTTACAATGTCCATACCAGCATTAACGTCCATAGGTAAGAAACCGTCTACACCGGCTTCCATAAAATAAGGAATCATAATTTCAAAGCAACCGTCAGTATCTACAAAAACATTATCTACTCCATGGGCTTTAAATAAAGGAATAAGCTTTTTATAATACGCAAGTACAAACTCCTCAAAGATTTGTGGAGACACCATAGGTCCATTCTTACCACTCATATCCTCCATAATATAAAGCACATCAGGTTGTACTAAGTCAATGACCTTAAGGAGATAGGTGGAATAAATTTCGTAGGTAAAGTCATTGATATCTTTCATTAATTCTGGTTCATCATAGAAATTATACATATGCTCTTCTATACCCATTAGCTCTCGTGGTACCCAGAAAAATCCTTCTATGTTAAGGCGAATCGAGTAGTCTCCTCGATCATGTGCCTCTACAAGATGACTATACGCTTCTTTAATTTTTTCATCTGTATAATAAATTTCTAACTCTTTAAGTGCATGCTCTTTTATTTTATCCCAATCTTCTTGAGTACTAATGACAGGTTTATATTCTAACTCCAATTGTGAGTCGGCCTTTTTAATCACCTGTCTTCCAAAAACATCCTGTTTAATCGTATAATCAGGCGTTTGCTCCATTATTTTCTCTTCAAAGCGTCTAAAAGGTAGCACAAAGTGAATACGCCTTACTGGATCGAAGCCTAAGTACTCCTCATACTTCATAACTCCTTCTCCCCAATTACCAATTAAGTATTTTTCACCTTGATTAGACTTGTTACCCACGATATCATTTGTTATATCCTTTGCCCCATCTGCAATATCTGCGGGCATACCCTCTTGTTTAAAGCGATGTGTAGTAAGTACCCAAGGATAGAAGGTTTCTGCAACAGTCCCTCTTCCTTCTGGTTTTTTAAAATTTAAGGTTTGTCTTTCTCTTTCTCTGGGTGTAATCACACTATGCCCTCCTTATATAGATCATAACTATCTATTCTTTTTTACTTAGCTTTATTATATCGAGTTCTAGTGTCCTACAACATGTAATAATCAAAACACTTTCTATAATATACAAAACTATTCGTTATCCTTGCATATGCTGCTTCACATATTCCCTAGGCGTACAACCTACTGTGTTTTTAAATACCTTGCTAAAGTAAAATTGGTCTGAAAATCCTAATGCATCTGCCACTTCTCCTATGAGGTGCCCCCCAGTTTGCAAAAGCTCCTTTGCTTTTTCAATCTTTAAGTGAATTAAATATTCGTTATATGTACAATTTTTATACTGTTTAAAGATGCGACTTAAATAGGGCTGGCTAATCATAAAATAATTGCATACTTGAACGATACTATTGTCCTTACCTAAATTTTTGCGAATATGTTGATCGATAAGATGAACCATCTTATCACCCCTTATTTTTTTAGGAGGTAGGTTTAAGTGGTCACCATTTTCATGCATTTTTATTAGTGAGTCATGAATTCTTGTAAATAGTTCCTTCATTTTATCCGGTTCCACTGGCTTTAATAAATAATCGTATGCCCCATACTTAAAGGCATCATGGACATACTCAAAATCTGTATAACCACTTACAGCAACGCAAATGGTAGAGCTCTCCTCTAGCTCAGCGATATATTTAATTAATTCAATACCACTTTTTTCTGGCATCTTCATATCTGTAAGTATTATGTCTGGCTTATACTTATTGTACTCCTTAATGGCTTTATCAACGGAATAAGCCTCTGCTACCACTTCAATATCTGATAATTTACGTGTTATAGTCCGTTTAATTCCATCAATAATGGCTGGTTCATCATCCACTAACATCACACTATACATACTATCACCTACTTTTCTATTGGTATTTTTAGAGTAATACTTGTTCCTCCCTCGTCGTTCATACAGCATAAGTCATAGGAAAAATCATCTCCGAAAAAGAGTTGTAAACGAATAAGGGTACCACCTAGTCCCATTCCCCCCATTTGTACATTGTCTAAAATATATTGTGCTCCACTATTGGTTTTAAAATCTTGTATGCGCTTATTGAGTTCCTCAATGGCCTCATCGCTAATCCCACACCCATTATCTTTTATTTCAATCATGCACCATTCTCCGAATACCACAATGAAAATTCTAATTTGTACAGTATCCACTTCCATCAAACTATATTTTATAGCATTCTCAACAATAGGTTGCAACGTAAGCTTAGGTAATAGCATGTATTGCAACTCATCATCTAGATATATTTCAAACTCCAGACGCTCTTTATACCGATTTTTCATAATGCGAAGATACGCATTTAAATGCTCAATTTCCTCTTTCAAGGTCACTTCTACGGTGGCATAATTAGAGGCATACCTTAATATTTCTGTTAGGCTATAGCATGCATCTGCTGCTTTTTCATTTTCTTCTGCCTCACACATATTAGCAATACTCCCTAATGTATTGTATAAAAAATGTGGACTCATTTCATATTGCAAAACACTAAAAAGTGTACGCGATTGGATAGCATTCATCTTTTGCTGGGTGATAATAACCTCCCTTAAGCGCTTTGTCATATCATTATAAGCCGTTGCTAGTACTTGAGTTTCCCAGTCAAAGTGCTTTTTCACATTAAAGGGTGTTAAATGGTCTAAATTTAATTCTTTCATATGTGTAACCAGATCATTAACCGGTTTAGTAATTTTGATACTCATCATCCAAATAAATAGTACGCTAATCACACTAATACCCAAAGCAATAGCAAGCATCGATAAAATATTTGCCTTTAAGCTGTTATAGAGTTCATCTTTAGAAATGAAAGCTGTTAGTCTATAATCAAATCTATTGGAATTGGATGTGAAAATAATATCTTGTTTTGTTTCCCTTACACGACTAATCTCTTTACTATAGGCTTTAAAATCTTCAACAGAATAGGCATCCTCTAAATTATAAAAGAAAACGCCATGATCTACCCCTCCAAATAATATATTATTTAAGGTTTTATTATCCCACGTTAAATTCATTATCCCTTGGATATAAGCTACATTTTGTTGCACCTCAATATAACCTATGGTTTGATTTTTATTATCTTTTATGGGTTTAATTTCAGTTATTACATTGACTTTAGTTAAGGGTTCCCAAAAATCAAGACGAGGGGAAAGAAAGACTTTCCCATTTCCTTTAATATCTCGATGGTAAGTGGCTATCTTTTTATAGTATTCTATAACCTTTTCTTTACTGACTTCATTATTGCCTGTCCCATAAAAAATACCCTCTCTATTATAAAGACACACCCGACGAATATCTGATTTATTTTTATAAGCATCTATTACCATATATTCAATTACTTTTCTATTCTCAGGTGTTGGATTTTGACAAAAATCCTTCCATGCCTTATGAAATCCTGGTTTAGTTAAAACATCTAACGTGGTTTGGTCCATGCTCAATAAAGATTGATCAATTTGTTTCATGGTACTATCTGTCATCTGCATTAAGTTACTCACTGCATCCTTATAAATATTGCTTCTGGCAGAATAAACAAATAGGGTTATTACCATAAGGATTAAGACGATTATCATTCCTATATAGGTTATTGAAAGCTTTGTTCGAATCCTAATTTTTATTCCCTCCTTCTCCCTTTGAAGTCGAATTTTGTATAAAAATGATACAAAAAAGACACTATACTCAGTATAGCATCTTTTCTTTATAAATAATTCATCTCATTCTATTAATTAATAATTTTTAGTAATTAAATTCATCTACATTAGATACATCAAAAATAAGAGCATCTCCTAATATACATTGGCTGTTGTTAATTGCTTTTTCATTAAGTCGACCCGCATTAATAGATGTAGAAGTAGAGGTCACTTCTCCTGTTACCATTTGATAAGCCGTCTGTACTGCTAAATAGCCAAGATCCATACAATTCCATAGTACTCCTGTATTTAATGGGTTATTACTATCTTTGATGTAAGTTTTTAAAGCATTAGGTGTTGCTAATCCCGTCATGGCAACTTTTGTTGCATCTGGTTTGCTGGCTGCTTGTTGGTACTGAGCACCTAAAGCTGGAGTTGCCATAGAAGATAAACCGATAGCTCCTTGAATTTTATCTTCGCCTTCTCCCATTCTACCAATTAAGGTGGCACATTCACTATTTACTTTTGTTTCATCTGTACCTGGGTAATAAACATCTGTTTCTTTATTTTTAATTTGCATAAAGTTGTATGCGTCTGTGGCTAATAACTCATCAATTGCTGCTTCCCATGCCTTTTGGTTTGCATCTGTTCCAGAGCTAGAGACTAATGCAATATTTGCTTTTTTATCTGCTGTATAGCCCATAGCTTTTAATGACCCAGCTACACCATCTAATAAACCTTTTGCTGCACTAGCTGGTGTAATTTGGTTAACAAAGATATCTCTTGCATCTTCTTTTGCATCTGCATCAAATGTTACAACTTTAATCCCTGCATCTTGTGCTTTTTTAAGAGTAGGTGCAATAGCTGTAGGATCATTAGGTGATGCAACAATAACACTTACACCTTGGGCAATCCATCCTTCGAGAATATCTACTTGTTTTTGATTAGTAGCCTGATCTTGTGAAGGCCCATCGTATAAAAGAGTAATCCCTAATTCATCTGCTGCTTCTTGTGCCCCTACTTTACATGCGTCAAAGTAGTTTTCTCCTTTGAACTTTGGAAGCATTGCAACGACTACTTTTTTGTCTGTTTTACCTTGCTCTGTACTTGTAGCTCCTTGTGATGTTTCTGATTTTGCGCCACCACATCCTACTAAACTAGTTGCTAGTAATACTGTGGCTAGTGTTCCCATTAATACTTTTTTTCCAAATTTTTTCATATTCCTTACCCCTTCTCTTTTTTAGTTTGGTTTTTTAAGACTCCATTTTTACTTTTACAATTGATTTCTTTTTGGAGCGTATATTGACAACTGCACATGCAATAAGTGCAATAATCAAAACAATACCTTGAACAATCGTCTGAACATCAACCGGAATATTAAGTATCGTTAACCCGCTGTTTAACGTGGCAATAATTAAAGTGGCAAGAATAGTCCCTTTGATATCACCAACTCCACCTAAGATACTCGTTCCTCCTAATACAACAACGGTAATAACTTTTAAGTTAAAACTGGTACCAGCATCATATTTTACACTTGTAAACCGTCCTAGAAAAATAAAAGCAGCTAATGCACAAATCACACCACAAAGTATATAAAGAATAATAACTATTCTATCTGTATGTACTCCTGCATACCTAGTGGCATGTTGATTTAAACCTATACTATAAAGCCTTCTTCCAAACGTTGTATAGCTTAGTAAAATCACAAATATTACAGCAAGTAGAATATATAGCCAAATCTGTATAGGTAACCCTATCATTTTAGTATTTCCAAGGTATTCAGAAAATGGATAAGAATAAACACTTTCTCCCTTAGATAAACCCCGTGCTAACCCTAAGAATAGATACATTGTCGCTAGTGTCGTTACCATAGGCGAAACCTTCACTTTTGTAATAATGACACCATTCAGCCATCCACAAAGCACACCTGTCAAAAGAGTCACTAAGATAGCAATGAGTCCACCCCACTTTGTATAGGCTATACCACCCAACATAGCTGACAGTATCATGGTATTTCCTACTGATAAGTCTATCCCACCTGTTATGATAATCAGCGTCATAGGTAAGGCTACCATTCCTATTTCAATAATATTTCTTATCATAACATCAATGACGTAAGAACTCTTTAAGAAATTAGGTGCTTTCATCCCTATTGCAATAAAAATGAAAACCCATATTAAAAGTAATGCCTTATTAAAGGAGAATTTTAAAACCTTGTTAATCTGTCTCATTGGCTAATTCCTCCTTGCTCACTAATCGGCGTCACTTGATTGAAATCAACAACACGTTTTTTCTTTAAGTATTTCGCCCCACTTATGACTACGGAAGCAATAATAATTGTCCCCTTGACAGCTTCAGCCCAGTTTGGACTAATTCCTAAATAGTTAATAGCTGGTGCAATCATGGCCAGAATAAAGGCGCCTATTACAGTCCCTATAATTCTTCCTGACCCACCTGAAGTACTTGTTCCTCCTAGAACAACGGCTGCAATTAAAGTCATTTCAAGACCTGCTCCCATTGTATTGGTAACACGTTGTCCTGCTGTAGCAATAATAACTGCTGATATTCCAAATAATGCCCCTGCAATAGCATAGGTTATAACAATCGTTTTATTGACATTAATTCCTGCAAGACGGGCAGCATTCGCATTGTTTCCGATCGCATAAATCTTTTTAGAGAATCTTGAATACTTCATAAAGACAATTGCAATAACCGTTACAATCAAACAAATAAGCACACTGACTGGTACACAGCCAAATAGTTTGGCTTCAAAGGCTAACCATGTAAAGCTAGGTGGTAAATCATAAATGGAACCTTCTACTATCAAAGGCAAAATCCCTTGAAAAATCTGAGTTGTAGCCAATGTGGCTACGATAGCAGGAATTTTCATTTTAGTAATAAAAATACCATTACATGTACTTAAGAGAATCCCCATAAGTATGGCTGCTAATAATAACCCAATAAAAGGAACACCTTGCTTACCTATAATAGCAATAAAGGTACAAACAACAGAAATTAATGCGCCTGTTGAAACGTCAATATTGGATGTAATAATAATCATATTCATACCAATTGCAGAAATTAAAATATAACTAAAGGTATTAAGTAAACTCATCATGTTATTAAGTGAGTAAAAATCTTTTGCATATACCGCCATTATCATTAAAATGGCTACTAAAAATAAGGCAAGATAGTATTCTGTGGTTAGAAAAGATTTTTTATCCTTTTGCTTCATCTCTCTTACCTCCCACTTTTTCTTGTTTGGATTCAAGTGCTATTTTAAGAATTTCTTCCTGTGTCGCTTCTTCCCCATTCATCATCCCTGCAATATGACCATCCTTCATGACATAAATGCGATCACACATACCTATTAGCTCTGGAAGCTCTGAAGAAATCAAAATAATAGTCAGTCCTTCAGCTGCTAATTCACTCATAATCTTATAAATTTCAGCTTTTGCATTCACATCTACGCCACGTGTTGGCTCATCTAAAATAAGTAACCGCGGTTGAAGGGCTAATGCCTTAGATAAAGAAACCTTCTGTTGATTGCCACCCGATAAATTAGTTACCAAGAAATCAGTGTGTGGTGCCTTTATATCCATATCTCCTATATATTTTTGGCACACTTCTTTTTCTAGATCACATTGAATGATTCCTAACCCATTAGAAAAATTATGTAACTGTGGAAGTGTAATATTATCTTTAATACTCATGTCTACAATCAAACCATATTTTCCACGGTCTTCAGATACATAAACAATTCCATTTGCCATAGAGTCTTTATAGTCTTTGATCATAATCTCTTTGTTTTCTAAATAAGTCTTTCCATGCGCCTTGCCTTTAAACCCACAGATAGACTCCATTAATTCTGTACGTCCGGCGCCTGCTAAACCTGCAAAACCCACTATCTCTCCCTTATTAATATAAAAGTTAATATCACTTACAAAGCCTTCATCATAGTAATTTTCAACACGGAATAGCTCTGAGCCAATCTTACTTTCTATTTTAGGATAGTAGGCACCCATTTTTCGCCCTACCATATCGGCTACTAAGCTATCCTTGCATGTTTCTGAAACATTTTTTGTTGATATATACCTACCATCTCTTATAACCGTTACACGGTCACAAATCTGGAATATTTCTTCTAGTCTATGACTTATATATACAATTCCGAATCCATTTTTCTTAAGGTCTTTAATCGTTTTAAATAATGCTGTAACTTCTCGTTCCGTCAATGAGGCAGTGGGTTCATCAAAAATAATGATATTGGCATTAAATGTCAAGGCTTTTGCAATTTCAACCATTTGCTTTTGTGCCATGCCTAATTCTTTAATTTTAATATCTAAATCTATCGTTGTGTTTAAGCGTTTAAAGATATCCTTTGCTTTTTGCTGCATTGCTTCATAATCAATAATGCTAATGGCACCCACGGATTTAATGATTTCATGGTTCAAAAACAAATTATCTAAAACCGTCATCTCTTCAAAAAGACTTGTTTCCTGGAAGATAATGGATACTCCTTTATTATAGGCCTCCATAGGTGTTGTAAAGACTTCTTGTTTACCATTAACGACTATCGTTCCTCGATCAGGTTGGTGAACACCACAAACTACTTTCATTAGTGTAGATTTACCCGCTCCATTTTCTCCACATATTGCATGAATTTCACCTTTTTTTAAATTAAAGTTAATACCCTGCAAAGCCAAAACACCCGGAAAAGATTTTACAATATCCTTTAGCTCTAATATTGTATCACTCATTCTTTTGCCTCCTTTACCTGT
>JAEYNQ010000248.1 GCA_023412455.1 Bacillota bacterium | reverse complement strand
CCCAAAGCCCCATCTATAAAATCCTTTTGCATATCAACGACAACTAAAATCTCCTCCATCTACCTCATCCCCCTTTTGATCTATTCATCTTATTATATCAGCTCCACCCTTTCAGATATAGTCTTTCTTAAAGACTATAAAAAATAGAGGTATCTCATTAAATGGAGATACCTCTTAATTTTTTATTGAATGATTGGATGAGATCAACGACTATTCCTTGAGAAGGCTATCAATTTGTTCTACCATTTTATTGATTCTAGCAATTTGCTCACTCATATGCATAATGTCTGTAACATTACTTTCTACCATCGATGCAATATTAGTGAACTCTTCATTCTCTACCTTTATGTTACTAGCAATATCCTCGCTAATAACAACGGTATCCCTAATAACCTCTGCTTGCTTACGATGGGCTTCATTCATTGCTTTTATCCCCTTAATCGATTCATGAATTAAGTGAGCCATCTCTTCTAAGCCACCAAAAGCATTTGCAAAGTGTTGGTTTTGCTGAGTCAATTTCTGTGAATTGTTGGCTACAAATTGGGCCATTTCATCCACACTATCTTGAACTTTACTAATAACCTTTTGAATTGTATCTAAGGAAACTTTTGTACCATTAGCCAGATTACTTACTTCATGAGCAACTACTGCAAACCCCCTTCCAGCCTCTCCTGCCCTAGCCGCCTCAATGGAGGCATTCAAGGCTAATAAGTTTGTGGAAGACGAAATATCATCAATGATATTAAAGGCCACATCTATTTCTCTAATGGCTTCAGACAGTTTTTCTGCCACTGTAATGGTATTAGCCATGGAAACTACTACTTCTTGATTAACCGATTGAAGGGTACTTAGCATCTGTTCATTAGACTCAGATTTTTGCAAGAGATTGCTGGTAGCTTTTTCTACGTACTCTACCTTCTCATTAACCAAATTCCCCCACCTCTTTAGCTCATCAAGATTAGCTAAACTCTCTTCCGACTTTTTGCTTAGTTGGTTACTGTTTATAAGGAGCGTTTCACTGGTTGCTGCAAGTTCTTCAGCTGAAGCACTTTCACTATCCGAAATTTGAGATAAGGCATTTCCTGAACTTAATAGTGTCTCAGAAAGCTCTTTAGTACGTGCAATAACCCCTTCAACACATTCTTTATTTTCCTCAATTTCTCTCTTTTTCATATTTACCAGAAAATATCCCATCAAATACATAAAGAAGAGAATCGTTAGAAATGCCATAGTAACACAAGTAGCTATAAGAATGACTTCTGGAATAAAAATGGAATCTTTAACAGGAAGTATGGTATCCATCCTAAAAAGAGCTGCTACAATAAGGGATACGAAAAGCTCTATTTCTACCATAACAAGAAGTTTGAGGTCAATAAAAAATGCGATTAAAAAAACAAAATAAAAACAATATGCCCAACAATCCCTTGAAGGAATAGTATATAGGATAAAATTAAACTGAAAAAATAAAATACTCATTAAAAAAACTTTGCCAAGCTTTACCCAATTAGGGTTCAGTTTTTCAACATGATCTTCTAGGATATAAGACTTTTTTATAATAACTTGTCCTAGCAATAAACATAGCATGCTCATAAAAGCAAATAACCCTAACAATGCCCATGGTGTATCGGGATAGAAACCGAGCATTTTTAAAATCAAAAAGATGATCCCTCCAAATGTAGTGCTTCCAGTAACTAAAAGTATAACCAACTTATAAATCTTATTCATATATTCTTCAATAACATGATTCATAAGCATTTCTCCCCTCTATAAGTAGATTAAAGTCTTTATTTTCTTAAGATTACCTGTATTTGCTCTAACATTTTGTTAATCTTTGAAATTTGCTCACTCATAGATGTTATGTCTTGTGCATTGTTTTCCACCATGGATGCAATATTGGTAAACTCCTCATTTTCAACTTGAATACTCTTGGCAATATCCTCGTTAATAGTAACTGTATTCGCAATAACTTGGGATTGTTTACGCTGTGCTTCATTCATTGTTTCTATAGCTTGTATGGATTGGTGTATAACATCAGCCATTTCTTCTAAGCTACTAAAAGTTTTTGAAAAATGCTCACTTTGCTGTTCTAATTTCTGTGAGTTATTTTGTACAAAACGAGTTACCTCATTGACATTATCTTGAATTTTATTAATAACTGCTTGCACTTTATCTAAAGAAGATTTGGTTCCATTGGCCAGGTTACTAACTTCATGAGCAACCACTCCAAATCCTTTCCCAGCTTCTCCAGCTCGGGCGGCCTCAATCGAAGCATTAAGGGCCAATAAGTTAGTAGAAGCGGAGATATCATCAATGATATTAAAAGCCATGTTTATTTCCTTAATAGCAGTAGATAACTTTTTTGCTACTGTAGTCGTACTAGCCATAGAGGCTACCACTTCTTGATTAACGGATTGAAGAATGTTTAAGATTTCTTCATTTGCCTCTGATTTTTGTAGAAGCTCTCTAGAAGTTCCTTTTACATGTTCTACATTTTCATTAACTACATTTCCCCACTTCTTTAATTCATTAAGATTCCCTAGACTATGCTTTGATTTTTTACTCAGTTCATTACTATTGATCAAAAGCATTTCACTGGTTGCCGCAAGTTCCTCCGCAGAAGAACTCTTACTTTCAGATATCTCAGATAATGCATTCCCGGCCGTTAAAAGCGTCTCTGTTAATCCTTGGGCAGTAGAAATAACCGATTCAATACGTTCGTTATTGGCTTCAAGTTCATTTTTTTTCATATTTACTAAATACTTATTAAACAAATAGACACCAAGAATGATAGATGCAAAGGATAATACAAGACAAGTAAGCCTAAGGATAATTTCAGCAGTAAATAATGAATCTGTAATGGGTAGTGAAGTACCTTGTTTTAAAAAGCTTGATACAATCATTGAACCAAAAACTTCAATAGTAGAAATGATAACCGCCTTGATATCTAGAAAGAAAATAGACATAAAAACAAAATAGAAACCAAACCCCCAAAAGACTCTAGAAGGAGTAATATATGTAATAATATTAAAATGGATACCAATTACAGCCACTATAAAGATTTTTCCTAATCTTAACATATTAGGTTTAAGTTCTGTACAGCCGTTCTCATTAATATAGGCATTTTTTACAATGAGTATACCTAAAATCAAATAAACTATACAGCTCAAAATAAATACCCCCACTGCAGTCCAAGAAGTATCTGGATAGAACCCCAATAATTTCAAAGTTGTAATAAGTACAGCTGCACATAAAGCTGCACCATTTATCATGGGCAAAACTAATTTAAAAGTCTGATTCATATACTGTCTCATAACATTATTCATATGAATTATCCCCCTTTATTCTTTATTCACAAACCCTTTGAATTTACTCCATTAATAAACTGCTAACTCCCCAACAAACGAGATTACTGAACTGCTCCTTCTTGATGTAATATTTTTATAATCGGTATCACCAACCTCCTCCATAATCTAAATTTTCTCACAGATAGTCATTATGCCCTCTTTTTTTACATTACCACTTGGTGCCATTCTTTCCTGTTAATACATAATCCCCCTGTTGTTGTGCTTTTTCTTGCATTTCTCTTTAAATAGTATATATATTTCTAAATATATCATACAATTTTTTCATTTTGTGTCGAACTTGGTCGGTTCTGTATTTTTTTATTCATAACTATACTCCAAAAGGTATCTAGTACCAAAGCTCCTATAAATGTAGGATTTCTATAATTATTCTCACCACCTCCCCTCCCCATTCTTGATCTCTTGATAGATTGCCTTATACTAAAGCACAAAAAAAGAAAGTACGTCTTTTAGCGTACTTTCCTTTTTGTTCCTATATTCTTACCAACATACTCTTTGAATGCCTATCCCAATTAATCCTGGTCCTGTGTGTACAATAAGAGCAGGCGTAATTTGCCCTTCTATGCAAATATTAATATGGGGTAATAATTTTTTAAGCTCTTCCACCAATTTATTAGCTTCTTCTAAGGCATTACCATGCATTACCGTTAAATTATATTTCTCATACTTGCTTGCTAATGCTACAGCTAATTCCTTTGCCTTATTGAGACATTTGACTCTTCCTCGTACTTTTGCAACGGTATAATAAACACCTTCCTCATTACAAGAAATAATAGGTTTTAAGTCCAAGGCTGTTCCCAGTAGAGCCGTAACTAGACCAATACGACCACCCTTTTTAAGATACTCTAAAGTAGAAACACAAAAATACAGTTTGGTATGTTCCACATTTTCTTTAAGCTTTTCAGAAACTTCTTTAAAACTTAAACCCTTTTCTATAAGTTCTCCTGCCATAATAGCAGTAAAACCTGCACCTATTCCGATATTCTTGGTATCTATAACGGAAACTTCCAAATCATTAAACTCTCTAGCCACAGTTGAAACCATGCTATAAGTATTACTAAGGCCACTAGAAATAGAAATCACAATAACCTTATTATAGCCATCCTCTTGAATCTTTTTAAAGGTATTCATAGTAACCTCTGGGCTTGGTAAGGATGTGGTCGGGATTTCCTTTTCAAAACGAGCATAGACGTCTTCTGGTGTAATGTCCACTCCATCATAGTATTCTTTATCTTTGTAAATAATCATAAGAGGAATAACATACATACTGTATTTTTCCCGGTATTCCTTTGGTACGTCTGTACATGAATCTACCATAATAGCAATCTTATCCTTATTCATAACTCCTCCTTTATAATATTATTTTACTTTACTCATTATTTTATGTAGTTTTTAATACTATATTAAAACCTACTCATTATAATGTCAAATAATTTTTTATATTATTGACACCTTTTTATGATTGTGCTACATTCAATTTAATAGGAGGCTATTATGAAAACAAACTTTGAAAATTCTGATCTAGTCACTTATATTTTAGACTTCCATTGTCCTCGCTATAATGAATTACCCAATATAGATTTATATGTAGACCAGGTTATTATACTCATTACCGAAACACTTAATCCCATTCTTTTAGATGACGAAGATAAAATCCTTACAAGTGCCATGATTAATAACTATGTCAAGCAAGGTATTGTCGCTCCTACTACTAACAAAAAATATTCTACCAACCATATTATGTATTTGATAGTAGTATGTATCTTTAAGAAGATCTTAAGCATCCAAGAAATATGTGAACTCATCAAAATTCAAATCACAACCTATCCTGTTCATGTAGCCTATGACTATTTTTGTACAGAACTAGAAAACTGTCTAAAAACTACCTTTGTTCCTCAAGATGCACCTATGCCTCATATTGCAACACGCACTACAGACGAAACCAAGCTTATCCGTAGTACTGTCTTAGCTTTTTGCAATAAGCTTTATATCCAGAAATATATTGACTATCAGCACCTTTTATAATTTTATAATGCTTGAAGCTACAAGCCCTCTTATCTATGCCTTTAACGAAGCAGATAAGAGGGCCTTTTAGCTCAGGATTTGTTTCTATACTGTGTCAGCGAATATTGGGTTTCTTTTTTAAACACTTTACTAAAACAGCTTACATCACTAAAGCCTATTCGTTCACCTATCTCTGCCATAGACAGCCTGGTATCACGTAATAAAGCTGCAGCTTATATTCACATAACAACTCTACTCATAATAATCGGACAAATTTATAGACATTATATGTATACTTTTTATTGACTATGGATAGTAATATTATATACTATTACATAAGGGATAAGAAAGGAGAATTCATATGGCATATTGGAATATAAAGTTTAACCCCCATCTCAACCTAGAAGATATTGAATTAATAAAATTACTGACAAAAATAGAGACATATCGTGATATTCTTAAATACATTCCCATCGGTCAGGGTTTACGAAATCAGTTTATAAAAGTAAACACAAGACCTTCAGGTCTTTCACCTGGTACATTAAAAGAAGAAATAATCCTTAGAGATATTAAAGGAACAGCTGCCATTGAAGGGAACACTCTAAATACACAAGAGATAACCTCTGTCATCCTCAATGCTAATCCTCAAAATATGCAAGAACAAGAAATCCTTAATTTAAATAATGTCCGACTCTATCTCGAAAATATTGCAAACAATAACTTTAATGGTGAGTTAACAGAAGAACTCATTCAAAAAGTTAATCAAATAATCTTAAAAAATATTACTGATGAAGGTAAAATTTTTGATGGTTCTTATCGCACCTACAATGTCCTTGTAGGAAAAAACCATAAACCACCAAATTTTGAAGACGTTCCATCAAAAATGAGAGAATTCATTAGTTTTATCAATTCTGATTCCATAAAACAGCTCCACCCTATTATTAGAGGTATGCTTTGCCATTTCTACATTGTCTCTATTCATCCTTTTGGAAACGGCAATGGTAGAACTTCTCGAGCCATCGAATCTTTTCTTTTCTATTGGGGTGGCTATTCTGTACATGGTTTTCATTCTTTAAATAACTATTATTACAAAAACTATCTCGAATATTTTTCGATTCTTGATCAATCGCGTTTTAAATATAAGGGTTGCTTGCAAGAATTCATAAAATTTGGCTTAAATGGATACTTAGCCGAGCTTCAACCTATTAAAAATAGTGTTATTTTATTTACTCGAAAAAAAGGTTATGAGAATTATGTCAAGGAGCTGTATTCCAACAACATACTGACAGCTAGACAATACGGCTTGATAGAATATTTTATGAGTTCTCCTTTTCCTCTCAGAGAAACTACTATCTTCGAAAAAGATGCACCTATTCTTGAAGCCTTTTATGATAAAATAAAAAGCAAGAAAACCATACAAAGAGATTTGGACAGATTAAAAGAACAAAGATTAATCGTTATTAACTCCAATAAACAAATAGAGGTAAATTATGATCTTATGGATGAATTTACCATGTAACTAACACTTCTATATAAAATTGTTCATCATCTTAGCCTACATCCATTCATTTATAGACACTATAAATCAGTTGATGTAGGCTTTTATAATATACTACTCTATCGTATAGCGAAGTACTGTCTTTCTTTTTTCTGGTGCTGTCTTACGTGGATCCCCAAGATAGATCTCTTTATGGACCAATGTACGAGGCTTTAGGTCCCTCTCTGCCATGAAATCGGTCATTTTCTCAAAGCTTATAGGTTCATCGTCATAAGATCCGATATGTAAGATTTGTACTGCACGATGGGCTTCTACTGTTTCAAAGTGTACCTCCCCTAGAAGGTTATGAGGCTTTTTATGGGCGACATAATCTATTGCCCTTTGAAAGACTTCCTGTGATACAAAGTCAGGTTGTTTCATCATCAGTGTATAAATTAGCTCTTCTTTTACTAGACCTCCTGCTTCCTTTAGCTTAATGCCTTTTTCAGTCAATCCCCAACAGCCTTCTAGCGGATATACCGCAAAATCAAAATACCCTTCTGGGGTAAAGCCATGACGTGGCATCATCTTTATGGCATAGGCCACAGAATATAAAACACCTATTCTTTCAGAAAAGCCTTCAGAATTAGGATTTCCCTGTCCTTTAATAGTAATAAATTTCTGCTTAGGAAGCTCTATCTCTTGTGGCACTTGTCCTGGCAAATAATACTGTTTTTCAAACTTCTTCCAATCGTATTTCATATCTATTCCCCCCCTTTATTCTTAGAAGTATAAGTGATTAAAGCTTCATATAACGTTTTTTCTACTTGATAAATCTCTTCCACTTGATGACCTATGTCTGTAAGCCTTTGCTTGTCTTTTTTACCTTCTCCTACTCTTTTGGAGCCAAGTTCCCTTAGACTATTACCTACGGTATCCCATTGATTACCTACCTCTAAAAATTGCTCACCTATTGGAGTAAGCTCATCTCCTCTAAAATAGCTAGTTGCCTCCATGAGAAAACGCCCATACATCTTACGAAAGGCCCCACCTCCTGTTCCTCCCTCATGACCTATCATGTAACTATTAGTAATGGCGGCTATGACCATTTCTCTCTCTCCTAGCTGCTCCCACTTAGGTAGTCTTTTAGCTAGCTTTAGTATTCCATTTATCCCCAAAAATTTGGCAGGTGAGTAAAGCATGGCATAGGCACAGTTGTAAATAGCTTCTCTAAGCATTTTCTCATCAATAGGTTTTATTGCTAATGCATCTATCTCCAAATATTTATGATGTGGGGGAAAGGGACGATGTCTACTACTTCTAGCCTGCTCTACTTCTTCATAAGGAACGAGGTGTACATCTTGCTTCATAACACCTTTAGAGGTAGGCACCGGAAAATCTTCTCCATCTCTATCACTGATATAAAAAGACTTCTCTTCCTCATCATACCCAAAAACTACTACAGCGTGTCCCCCAAAGTGACTGTGGGGTGGCATTTGCAAATAGCTTAAATAGGGCATATCTACATAGATAAGGGTAGGCTTATCCCTGTCTATCTGAGCCTTTAAATTTACAAAGGCTCCCTCATACTCCTTAGGTGCCTTGCAGCGCATAGTTATTCCCAAATGCTTGGCCAAGCTGTCTTCAAACTCAAAAACCTTTTTACGTCCTGTAAGCATGGGGCCTGTTCCTAGCTGCATATACCCAAAATAAAGTCCTTCTCCCAGCCCTAATAGCATCTCTTCCGAAAAAGGATGCCCATAATAGTTCAAGATCTGCCTAAGCGCTGTGGTAACACAATGTTTCCCACTAAGTGGCTTAAACCCCTCAATAACCTTTTTCATTTTAATCTCCTCCTTTATAAGCACTCACTTATCTATAGCTTCACTATAAACTGTCCTCTATAGGGGAGAGTCAATACTTTTTTACAAATCGGCGTTAGACAAATCTGTTGCTATCTAAATATAGGAATAGGGCCTCCTTTGAGGAAACCCTATTCCTATATTTAATAACTATTTGTTTGATTGAAATTAATGTTGAAGGAGTTTTATAAATTGGAATTTGTTTATCTATTTTATATAGACAACTATACTTATTCAATTTCAATGTTACCTTGTTTTTTATACGTCATTATAAATCTTTCCGCATAATATAATCGGTCTGTTCATCCTCACCCATAAAGAAGGAATGTGTACCAATTTCGTAAAAGCCATTCTTTTTATAAAAA
>JAEYNQ010000195.1 GCA_023412455.1 Bacillota bacterium | reverse complement strand
ACACCTGCAAAGCATATCAGTAAGGAGGCTATACAAAACGTTATAAAATATTTATTTTTTAGAAGTTCAGCATTGGATAGACCCTGGAAGTTTACTTTTTGGGTATTATTCTTGCTATCCACCTGCGCTACTTCGATTTCATCTTTTCTAGGATCTCTTATGAAGAATAATGCTATAGGTATACCTACAATAGCAATAACTATACCTAATATAATATAAGTTCTCTGCCATCCATAGCGACTTAGCAAATGAACTACCAGTGGTTGAAAAAATATATTACCCACAGAGCCTCCTGATAAGGCGATACCTAGAGCCATTCCTCTTCCTTTATAGGGAAACCATCTACCAATAAGGACAGGTAATGATAAGCCTACTACTAATACGGCTCCTAATTGTGTAATCATTGCACTGATATTAAACATCACTGCATTTTTTGCAAAACCAAAGGAGGCAAATCCAATAGCAGATAAAATCAGCCCTACAACATAGATATATTTTATTTTATATTTATCATATAGTTTGGCAGTGAGTCCATTAAATAATACGGGAATAGTACCTGTTAAATAGATCATTGTAAATCCCACACTAGAAATAATCCCTGAATTTGATACGGGCACCTGCATTTGTGGTTGCAAATTTTGTGAGATGCAATAAGGTATCGCTCCAATTAAAAAGCAAATGCATACTATAAAATATTCCCCTTTATTCTTTGGTTTTTTAGACATTTAATCTACTCCTTGTTTTGTAAAATCTGCCATTAATCAACTACAATATGGAGTATAACCAATTGAAAATATTCTATGCGCTTGTAATATGAATACCACTTCTTCTCATTTTCTTGCTGGCCAATAAGCATTGGATATTCACTTGCTTATTGAAATAATCGATTATAAAAACATCTTCCTATAAATTACTTTGACAATTGTCTACTCTTTGTGGTTAACTTATCATTAGGAAACTTTTAGAGTATGTCCTCTAAAAAACATAAATTCTATATATAAAGGACGTAAAAAGATGAGAATTGGATTTGATAATGACAAGTACCTATCTATGCAATCTGAACATATTCGCCAGCGCATTAGCCAATTTGGTGACAAGCTTTATCTCGAGTTTGGAGGAAAGTTGTTTGATGACTATCACGCATCACGTGTACTTCCAGGCTTTGCACCTGATAGCAAACTACAAATGCTCATGCAACTGTCGGAGCAGGCCGAAATCATCATTTCGATCAATGCTACTGATATTGAAAAAAATAAAGTAAGACATGATTTGGGCATTTCTTATGACCAAGACGTTCTACGACTTATTCAAGTTTACAGAGAAAAAGGGTTTTATGTGAGTAGTGTAGTCATTACCCGTTATACTGAACAGGCCCCTGTCAATCTGTTTCAACGCAAATTAGAAAATATGGATATCAAGGTATACCATCACTATTCTATAGAAGGTTACCCTAACAATATCTCTCACATTATCAGTGAGGAGGGTTATGGCAAAAATGATTATGTAGAAACAACCCGTCCCTTAGTGGTTGTTACAGCACCAGGGCCAGGTAGTGGTAAGATGGCTACTTGTCTTTCTCAATTGTATCATGAACATAAACGTGGTATAAAAGCTGGATATGCCAAATTTGAGACGTTCCCAGTTTGGAATCTTCCTCTAAAGCACCCTGTTAATTTAGCTTATGAAGCAGCTACTGCAGACCTTAATGATGTGAACATGATTGATCCTTTCCACCTGGATGCCTACGGCATCACTACAGTAAACTACAACCGGGATGTTGAAATTTATCCTATATTAGCAGCTATGTTTGAAGGCATTTATGGGAGTTGCCCTTATGCCTCTCCCACAGATATGGGTGTCAATATGGCTGGAAACTGTATGATCTCTAGCGAAATCTGTCAAGAAGCATCTAAGCAAGAAATCATCCGTCGCTATTACCAGTCTCTGAATCGTCTCATCAAAGATGAAGCCACTAAAGAAGAGATCTATAAAATCGAACTATTGATGAAGCAAGCTAAAATCACTCCTAATGATCGCCCTGTTGTACCTGTTGCCAATGCATTAAGTCAGGAAACAGAAGCTCCTGCTGCTGCCTTAGAGCTTCCAGATGGTACAATTGTTACTGGCAAGACCGGAGATCTTCTGGGTGCTTCTTCAGCTGTTCTATTAAATGCCATTAAAGTACTAGGAGGTATTGATGATTCCATTCATCTCATCTCTCCTTACTATATAGAACCTATTCAAGCTCTAAAAACCAATTATTTAGGTAATAAAAATCCTCGCCTACATACTGACGAGGTTCTAATTGCGCTCTCTATGTGTGCTGTTACTGATCCAAATGCCGAATTAGCCTTAGAACAACTATCCAAGCTAGCTGGCTGTCAGCTCCACACAACTGTCATCTTATCTGCTGTTGATATCAATACGTTTAAAAGGCTTGGCATTCAGTTTACCAATGAAGCGATTTATGAAAACAAAGTTATTTAATGCTTGACTGATTGAATAACTCTTTATTAAAGTAATGCGTATGACATTTTCAATAAAAATTGTTGATGTCATACGCATTATTATTTGTTCTATTCCATTTTAGAGTACATACTATTATCTATCACTTTCTTAAGAAAAACTCGCACGTCATTGGTAATCAATAACTTACGAGTCTTATCTCATTTTTTCTAAACTTATTAGTCCCAATTTATCTCACTATCACTAACTATTTCACCTTGTTCCATTTCTTTTTGTGTTTCAGCTATACGTGCTCTTTCTGTTGGTGTTAATTTTGTAAAGTCTGAATCCCAAGCTAGAACCATTCTCTTAATTAATTCATATGCTAAATTCTGTTCTTCCTCTGGTAACATATCCACTAATTCTACTATTTGCTGCGATACTGATAACATAATCACACCTCCTTTTTATTTGTAAATATCTCCTCTTGATCCAATCTCAACTATACAAAGTATCGTATTATCTTTATCATCCTTTTTATACTCATATATTATTCTATACTTCCCTACTCGTAAACGATACATTGCATCCATTCCTTGCAAACTCTTTATATCACCTTTAGGTGGTATTTCTAACAATCCTAAGATGCCGTTTTTAATTCGTAGCTTAGTTGGCTTATCCATCCCATTTATCATTTTTACTGCAGATTTAGAATACAGTACATTCATCTTTCTATCCTTTCTAGTACTATTACTTCTTACCTAATATTATACGCTTATTTACATCATTTTTAAACAAAAAGCTCTGCCACAACATATGCTTTAACCCAATCCTTTCAATCAGTCTTGAAAACTTTTGACTCAATGTATCAAGGTATAAAAATAAAGGCTACTCACTGACAAGTGGAGATTATTTTCTCACTTTAGTAAGTAGCCTTATTCCTTATTCAAAGGTATTTAATATACTTATTTCTCTTTTATTGATTTTTCAAACTATCTATGATTGATACATTGAAGCTTTGCCTGTTCTAGTACGTCTTCAATTGCTTCCAACGTGTATTTTCTGTCACCCAGAATACACCTTCTGCTAAGTATTCATCTCTATCCTCTGCAAAGTCAGGGTCTTCTTCTAGTAATTGGTCATACTTCTCTTTAAATGTATCTGATACATATTTAAGGAAGATAAGTCCTAAAATAACGTGTCTATATTCTGCTGCATCCATGTTGTTACGAAGCTTATCAGCAGCTTCCCATAGTTTTCTTCAAATTCAATAGTCGCCATTTGTTTTTCTCCTTACATGCTCTTAATATTACTTCTATTCTACCCCTATTACACTTTTCTGTCCATGAAGACG
>JAEYNQ010000192.1 GCA_023412455.1 Bacillota bacterium | reverse complement strand
ACTTACAACTAACCCTATGCCCATTTTTATCCAAATTCCCTTTTTACTCATTTTTCCCCTACAGCTTTCCTTATATATTTTTTGCTCTATCCACTCATTTAACGCTAGCACATTATGTTGTATAAATAATCCTTCATCTTGCAATTAAGCTATTAATGGTATAATGACCTAAAGCGCAATTCTTCCTTATCCTTAAAATATTCCTTCATGGTTTCTTCGCTTACTCTACTTACCTCACCTGTTTTTACATTGACCTGGCAATAAACAGGATTAAACTTTCTACTTACCTTCTCCTCTTCAGGTGTTAAGTAATAGTGATAATCCATAAAATAAATAATGTCTCCATCCTTTACTGGTGGGTCAACTGAGTATCCCGCATAATAATCTAAGGTACTTACTTTACAAATCAACCTTTGCTGTTTAGTTTGTTCATTATATTCAGAGATAAAAAAGTCCCTTTCCTCTTTAGGAGAGATTACTTCATAGATTAATCCTTCTTCTTTTGCAAAATAACTGTTTCCGTCACGTCCACATGCTTGTCCAATATATTCTTTTGTTTCACCTGTTAAAGCATCTACACGCTCCCAAGAAATATAATGTCTTACCACTACCCTATTCAGTGTGATAGTCCCTCTGTCTTGTTCTAAGTGAATGTCTATATGCCTATCAAAAACATTATTCACTTCTACAAGAAAAATAGCTTCTCTTTTGAGAAGATCATACCGATAGACGTCAGCTACATAAAGTTCCCCATCACACTGCGCAAGCACACTCCTTATTGTAAAATAAATGTTTTCCCCTAGCTGCCCTAAATAATAGCTTCTGCTTTCACCATCGTCGCTTTGGGCTCTTGCGCCCTTATAGAGTGTAGTCAAGTCCAATAAACATCCTCTACTACCTTCTTCATCTACCATCCATAACATCTGGTCTTCTACCTTAAAGGTCATAGAAGCTTCATTTTGTGCTTCTCCTTTATAAAAGTTTTCTCCTATAGGTGTAACTTCTTCACTTTGATTATCTACAAGGTAGGCACTAGTGTCCTTCTTATCCTCTAAAGCATTATGGGTATAAACCACATATGTATCTTCTTCTTCATGATCTACTTCTATATGAGAAGGGATTTCTTGTCTATGATAACCTATATACCATTTAGTAAATAAAACAGCCTGCTCCCATCCTTCCTTCTTATTCTGCTTCTCTCTTAACCCACCTATTAGCCCTATCGCTATAAGACTTATCACTAACCCTATCCCTGTTTTTGTCCAAAATTTCTTTTTACTCATTTTTTCCCCTATAGCTTTCCTCATTTATATTTTCGCCATCTTCTCCTTTAATACTAACACATTTCTTAATATTATAAATAATCAAAATATATTTTACAAAAAGTTTTATTACATGATCCCCCTAGAATCACTCGAACTATTTTTGTGCAAGCAAAAAGGGCTATTTATGAACTCCTTATAAAAAGCTCATAGATAGCCCCTACTAAAAATAGATCTCTATTTATATCCTTTACTCGATCAGAGTATGCTTGAAATACGGAATAATTTTTAGTAATTAGATCGTGGTGTTACAAAAATACTTGACCAGGACACCGAGAGGTTTATCTCTAAATATACTGCTTTAAACTTTCAGATGCTTGAAGTAAATCTTCAGCAATCTGCTTGGTTTCTTCAACATGTTCACTTGTGAGCTGAGTGGCTTTATTGGTTTCTTCAATGTCTAATAATGTATTTTTACTCGTAGTAGCTATCTCTTCAATACTCTTTACAATATCGTTATTCGAACTTAGTATTTCTTGTATCTTTTCAGAAACCATCGTTACATTTTTATTAACCTCTTGCATATTTAATATTGTCCTATCAAAAATATCCTTGGTGTTGATAATCAACTGATTTTGCTCCTTATGCGCCACCCTATACTCATCTAGCTTTTCTACCGACTGAGCTACACGCTCCTGTAAACCTTTTAAGATTTTTGAAATATTAGAAGCGGAATAAGTGGTTTGGTTAGATAACTGTCTCACTTCGTCTGCTACTACCCCAAAGCCTTTCCCTGCTTCACCTGCACGAGCACTCTCTATCGCTGCATTCAGAGAAAGAATAGTTGTTTGACTTGCAATACCCGTGATTTCATTGGTAATACGCCCAATTTCATTGGTTTCTTCTTTTAGAGCAAGCATAGCCTCATAAAGCAGATCACTATTGGCATTCATAATAGCTGTTTTCTCACTTAAGTCCTTAACAATTTGCATGCCTCTATCCATCTCACTGATTGTAGTTAAAGAGATTTGGGTCATCTCCTCTGAAGCTTCTACTGTATTATGAATAATATGTTGAATCGTACTAGTTAATCCTTTTTGATTTTCAATATGACCAGCAGTGTCTTTCGCTCCAGCTGTCATATTCATCATGGCATTACTCATTGTTACCGTAGAATGATCTAATACGGATACAATATTATAAATATCATTAGAACGTACATCCAAGGTGGCTCCTATTTTTAATACTTCATTCAATATAGCTTGTTGCTTTTCATGAGCTTCTTTAAGTGCACTCATTTTTTCATCACTAAACTTATTAGAAGTACGGGTTGCTATTCTTGCATTCATGCAAATAACGATAAGAGAGCCTATAGCAATAATATATTCTGTTAGCTCAGTACTCGTATTACATTTAGCTATTGTATAGAGCCAAATGACTCTTACTATATTAACACCAATAACAGACCAAGTAATACCAGACATAAGCTTAAAATCAAAATATAAAAAATACATATACATAATGGGTAAAATATATACATACACTCCAATGGCATGGGTTGAAAATAGAACATAGGTATAGAGTATAAAGAATCCTATATAACTTATTAATTTAAACCGCTCATCACTTCTGTCCCTTTTGTAGAAATAAACCAATATAGCTAAGTAAATACCTCCCAAAAGAGTAAACCCTAGTGCTACAACCAATAGTTTAGTCCCTTTTACTACATCCAAGATATTTCCTACCGTTACAAACGAAACAACTAATAAAGCTAACCTTAAGTTAATTAAGTTTGTTTCTGCTGCATTTGATTTATTCATCCTATAACCCCCTAAGCAAATTGTATTAAATTTAATATAACTCATATAAACCGGCACGCATTTTGTGACAATTTATACGAATATTTTACATTTTTCTACTTAAAAATACAATTATTTATAATTATTTTTTTAATACTATTGATGCTACACTCTATCTCTCCATCTATCTGCCAGATTTACCTCAGTTCATTTCCAGTAGTGATTGGACTTTGATTGGAATTGCAACCTTATCCTTAACTGTAGCCTGATGTGGTTTCTGTTCATCAAACCAGAGATTTGCCCTCCAACTTCCTTCCCACTCCATCTCATCATGGGCACCCTTGTCTTTGGCTATGTCCTTTTTGGGCTTTATATCCCTAATCCTACCTATTTTACATTACTAAAAGCGCCCCCTTATTGGCTTAATTATATAATTAATCTTACCAACACAAGGTACCACCTTTATTTATGCAACATCAGTTCTAGCTGCCAACGCTTGTTAGATCAAGAGGTTATTGGGATATTTTTAGTTTTATCTCTATTTAGTTAAGGGCGTCCTTAAGCAATACCCTACTTCTCTGGGCTCTCTCCCAAAACCCAAGAACCTCACAGTAGCCATTGCACTACCTATTTTGACACGCTAAAAAAGCCCCCAGGCTATATACCTAGGGGCTTTCCTCATAAACTTTCAAAACAAAATAGTAACCATTCCAATCATTTCACTGAATAAGAAGCTGTAACCTCGCAAACTACGCGAGCTAACATCTTCTAATTTCAGTATTAACTCGGCTAAAACTTATGAAGAAGTACACTTCACAAGTTAAGTCTCGTTCTATCCTTAGAAA
>JAEYNQ010000182.1 GCA_023412455.1 Bacillota bacterium | reverse complement strand
TCATATAATCCACCTGGGCGATTAAAATACATAGGGCCTATTGGTTCAGGCGGTTCCTCCTTATGCTCCTCCAGCCACACCAGCTGTTCTTCAAAGGTAAGGCCATACATCATCTTTTCCCATTCTTTTAGTCGGGCAGGTGCCTTGTAAACCTCGTCTGCCTGCTTAACAGCTATCCTATACTCTTCCTCTGTATAAGCGCTATAAGCTTCCTTGTATTCTTCTAAATAGACTTTTAAGTCTGGTGTTTCTAAATACTGAGGGTCAAGCCAGGTGGAGGCTGTAGAGCCTCCCCAGTTACAGCCTATAATGCCAATAGGAACCTTTAGAGTTTCTTGCAACACAAGAGCAAAATGATAGCCAGGTGCCGAAAAGGTTTCCCAAGCACTATCCTTTTCACGGAACCAGTAGCCACTATCTGAAACATCCTTTTGCTCCCCTTCATAGGCTAATCTTTTGCAATTATAGAGACGAATATGGGGATTAAAGGCCTTATTCTTTGTCTCTTCCCATTGGTGGTCATAGCGCAAAAAGTATTCCATATTGGATTGGCCTCCTGCAAGCCATACTTCTCCTATGGCTACATGACGAAGCTTATAGCAATCGCCTTCTTCTCCTCCTAGGGATGAAGTAAGTTCTATCTCTTCTTCAAAAGAGGCTTCCATGGGTGGGAGGGTTACCTGCCATTTCCCATCTTTTACTTGTGTTTGGCCCTCATTTCTTCCTACCTTAACAGTAATGGTAGATCCTTCTTGGCCTTCTCCCCAGATATTAAAAGGCTTGCCTCTTTGAATAACCATATAATCGCCAAAAATTTCAGCTACCTTCATTTGTTTGCTCCTCTCTACACCCTATGCTTCCCTTGTTTATTTTAAGGTAGCTAGCCTTTTACTCTAAATGAATCCCTAATTTTTGGACACTTACTCCTGTTAGTACTTCTGTTCGTTTGTCGGGTTGTCCAAAGCCAATAGAAAGCTCAAAACTTTTACCATCTTCTATCCATTCTCCTTCGTCATTGACTACCTTAAAAGCATAAGGACTAAGTGTCAAATGAAGCTCCTTCTCTTCTCCTGCTTCTAAATGTACCCTTTGAAAAGCACATAAACTCCAGTTAGGAACTGCCCACTTGGAATCCTTATTCTTAATATAAATTTGAACGACTTCCTCCATAGCAAAAGCTTCTTCATTGGCAACCACCACTTGAACTTTTCCCTCTTCATAAGAAACCTTTTCTATACTACATTTGCCATAAGTCAAACCATAACCAAAGGGATAAAGGGCTTCGCCTTCCATATAACGATAGGTTCTTCCTTTCATACTGTAGTCCTCAAAAGCAGGTAAGGTGGTTAAATCCTTATAGAAGGTAACAGGTAACTTACCGGATGGATTCATTTCTCCAAAAAGTATTTTAGCAACCACACTACCACCTCGTGCTCCTGGATACCAGGTTTGAAGGATGGCATTATAGTGCTCCTGTGGATACTGCAAGTCTATGGCACTTCCAGCACTTAAGCATAGGATAATCGGCTTACCTAGTGGCGCTAAAGCTTCAATTAATTCTTTTTGAGACTCCGGTAATTCTAAATCCTTTTTGTCCCCTGAAGCATAGGAATTTCCTGTATCGCCTTCTTCACCCTCTAAAGTCTCATCTAAGCCTACACACACAATGACTACATCACTATGCTTAGCTACAATCTTTGCTTCTGATAAGCGGTCTTGTCTATAAGCTAAAGGCTCTACGCGGTCCTTAAATAGGTCACAACCTTCTGAATAAAGCACACGTACTTCATCCCCTAGCTCATCTTGTAAACCTTCTAAGAAGGTAATATACCGAGAAGCCGTGCCATGATAATTGCCAATGAGTGCCTTCCTACTATTAGCATTTGGTCCTATTACCCCTACTGTCTTAAGCTTTTCTTTATTTAAAGGCAATAGTCCATCATTTTTAAGAAGCACCACACTTTTAGCCGTTACTTCATCGGCTAACTTAAGATGTTCCTTGGATTCTACTACCTCATAAGGAATGTCATCATAAGGAGACCCATCAAATAACCCCAATCGATAACGGGTTGTAAATAATCTTTCTGCTGCAACGGTAATCTCTTCTTCTGTAACAAGTCCCATTTGAAGTGCCATCAGTATATGTAAATAGGTATTGCCACAGTTTAAATCACACCCTGACTTTAAGGCGAGAGCAGCAGACTCTGGCGCTGTACTGGTTACACCGTGATTTTCATGGAAATCTTTAATGGCCCAGCAGTCTGAAACATAGTGGCCCTTAAAGCCCCATTTCTCTCTTAAAATAACCTTCATTAAAGTAGGACTTCCACAGCAAGGTTCTCCATTGGTCCTATTATAAGCACCCATTACTGCTTCTACATCCGCTTCTTCTACAAGTGCCTCAAAAGCAGGAAGGTAGGTCTCCCACAAGTCCTTTTGATTAACCACTGCATCAAAGTGATGTCTATCTGCTTCTGGTCCAGAGTGAACAGCAAAATGTTTGGCACAAGCTGCTGCTTTGAGTGTTTCTCCTTCCCCTTGTAGCCCTTTTACAAAGGCAACGCCTAACCTACTTGTTAAATAAGGGTCTTCTCCATAAGTTTCATGACCTCTTCCCCATCTAGGGTCTCTAAATATATTCACATTAGGTGACCAAAATGTTAACCCCTTATAAATGTCTCGATCCTCTTCATCTTTATAGGCATTGTATTTGGCACGTCCTTCTTCTGCAAGGACCTCTGCTACTTTTTTTATCAAGTCTGTATCAAAAGTTGCTGCCATACCAATAGCTTGTGGAAAGCTTGTTGCCACACCAGCCCTTGCTATACCATGAAGGGCTTCATTCCACCAGTTATAAGCGGGTATACCTAATCTTTTTATAGCAGGGGCATCATATTTAAGCTGACTCGCCCTTTCCTCTATCGTCATCTTACCTACTAATTCTTTGGCTTTTTGTCTTGCTTCTTCTCTCTTCATCCCCATCTTCTCCTTTTCTGACTTGTACTTTCATGTTAAACTATACCAAAAGACGTTTCTCTTTTCTTCTCATTAATTGCTTATTAGCACAAAAAAATTGCTATCTTTAGGAGGTCCTTCTATGCTCCCTGAACTACATGGCTTACAAGAAAAAGTTATCTTTGATTCTCCTACTGGACTCTTGCTGCATGATAATAAATTACAAGAAGACTACCCACGCCACTGGCACTCTGCCTATGAAATCATTATGCCCTTACATAACAGCTACACGGTGATTTGCAATGATCAGGTCTATCTTTTGGAGGAAAGAGACATCCTTTTTATTTTCCCAGGCTGTCTTCACAGTTTAAAGGCCCCAAATGAAGGGGAAAGACTTATTTTGCAGGCCAACTACAACCAAATTTATCATATTCAAGAGTTAGATGCCACTTTAGCGCCACTAGCTCCTGTTTTTCATCTCACGCCTTCCTTGAATCCTAAGATACATGCTGAAATTTATGGATTACTTCTTCACATGAAGGAGGAAGCTACTTCAAGTACTCCTCTTCATGGCCCCATGATGCTCTCTTATTTTATTCAAATACTGGTTCTTCTAGGTCGTTATCTTAATCCTTCTACGTCCAAGCAAAAGAGTAGTAACACCAAAGAAAAAGAATATGCTGAGCAGTTTATCGCCATTTGCACGTATATTAATGAACATTGCACAGAAGACCTAACCCTAGACTTTATTGCCTCCCTCTCAGGCTTTAGCAAATATCATTTTACAAGACTCTTTAAACTTTTTGCCAATGTCTCTTTTTACAAATACCTGAATCAGCAGCGTATCCATTATGCTGAAAAGCTTCTCCTAGATGACCAATTAACGGTAACAGAAATCGCCTTACGTTCCGGCTTTGGCAGTTTGTCCTCCTTCATTCGTATGTTTAATATTATCAAAGGCTGTTCCCCTACTGAGTTTAGAAATATGTATCGATAAGGCCCCATAAAGCTTAGCTATTCTTGCTAAGCTTTATGGGTCCTTTCTATGCTTTGTCTAAAGGCTATCTCTGTACAACCCCCTTTTCTTTCCATTTACCTTGTGCATAGCGCATGCAGCTTATAGCTGCTGTTAAAAACCATGTAAATGCTGTTGTAAACCAAACGCTTAACGTACCAATACTTGGAATGAAGGTGAGAGGCTTTGCAAGTCCTATCCTTCCTCCTACTTCCACAAAGCCTGAAAGCATGGCAAACTTAACATCTCCGCATCCGTTTAATACATTTCTTGTCACATAAATCATTCCTACTGCAGAATAGAAAAGACTAGTAATCCGAATGCCTCTTGCGCCCTCAAGAATAACGTCTTGCTCTTGAATAAAGAACCTCATAATGGCTTCTCCACCTAACCAAGCTATTGGTAGCATCGCTAGACTAAATAGGGTACTAATCATGGCTCCTACCCAAAAGCCTTTTTTCACACGTTCTATCTGACCAGCTCCCATATTTTGACCTGTATAAGTAGCTATTGCAGCGCCTAGTGAATTAAAAGGCTGATGAACGAGTTGTTCACAGCGTGTAACGATGGTAAAGGCTGCTAAAATAGTAGGCCCAAAACCATTTACAACACCTTGTAAAACAATACAAGATAAAGAAATTAAAGCACTCTGCATGGCTACAGGTAAACCGAGGCGAATACATTGCTTAAGAAGCTGCATATCTGGTATCCACTCTTTCAGAGGGATTCTAAAAATAGTTACCTTAAACCATGCATAAAGCATACCTCCTAAGCTAGCTACAAATTGAGCAATGATAGTAGCTAGAGCCACGCCCCATACCCCCATACCAAACTCAATCACAAAAAGCAAGTCTAAAACCACATTAATCCCACAAGCTACTACCAGAAAGATTAAGGGGGTCTTTGTATCACCTAATGCTCTTAGTATGGTGGCTATCCCATTATAAAGCGCAACAGCTACAAGTCCTGCGCAAGTTACTTGTAAATAGAGTACAGCATCCTCTAGCATCACCTCTGGTGTATTTAATGCCGTCATAACCCATCGGGCTGAAAAAATACCTATTAGCCCCATCAGGAGACCACTCACTACCATCACATAAATGGCCGTAACTACAGCCTTTTTTAACTTTTGTAACATTTCAGCCCCAAAAAGCTGAGAAACTAAAATACCTATTCCTGTTGATAAACCGAAACTTAGGGAAAAAATCAAAAAACCTATGGAGCTTGTAGCACCTACCGCACCTAATGCATTCTTTCCTACAAATTTACCCACTACCCATGTATCCACCATGTTATACAGCTGTTGAAATAAATTACCCGCTAGCATAGGAAGCGTAAAACTAAGTAGCAGCTTTACAGGGCTACCTTTTGTCATATCTTGTGTGTAATTCTTAGTCATATCTTTCCCCCTCAGTGTCTTTTTTAATGTCTAAGCCATCTATAGCTTATTGTTTTTCTCATTATAATCATCCCCTGTTTTGTAGTCAATTGTCATAATCTTCATTTCGATGTACTTTCTTATACTCTTATATAAGAATTTAAAAAGGAACTTTCTCCTATTAGAACAAAAGTGTTCATAGAACACGTATTGGTTCGCGAAGTAGTGAAAGTGTAGAATACGAAGTTTCCTACAAGATAAAAACAGGGCTACTCAAGTAACCCTGCTTCATTTAAAATTATATGCCAATGGATCAGTTCTACCACTCGTAATCAATGCATGCACGTTGTTCTCTTATGGAACTAATAAAAGTTCCGAATTCCAGATGCTTAGGATGCTTTTGATAGTCTTCTAAATCTTTTGTAGACTTAAAATCAAAGATTAAAGATAGATCATAGTTGGTATCTGGTGTTCCTTCTGCATTAGTAACCACCTTAAAATCTTGAATAGTGGGTATCTCCTTTAGCTTTTGTGCCTGTACAAGTACTTCCTGTAAATTCTGAGCCTTGTTTTCCTCTTTTAACTTAAACATACAAATATGACGAATCATCTTTTCTTCCTCCCTATTTCAATTTATTTATTAAATACCTAGAGTCTTGCTATTTTACGGGTTACTTTTATACTTCCTATTCCTACTTCATAAAATCTAGGAATTGCTTTAGTCTATAGCCTTTCCTTGCCAAGGATAAGGGCTAAATACCCCCATTCCAAAATAACGTCTTCAAAGCTATTTTCTAAATAATCTAGGATATCTTCTTGTTCATAACCTGTTACCCTTGAAAGAACGGTTATATATTTTCTTACTAGGGTATACTCTACTACCTGCTGGTCCTCTCTTAACCAGCTAATAAAAATGGCATGCTTCATGGCACAATAAGCCATAACGAGCCATTCAAAGACAACGACTAAATCTTTAAGCTCCATTCCTTCCATTAAGCAGCTGGCAAATACTTCTGACATCCAATAATTTTTAATAAGCCCTTCATAGGCTAAAAAGGCCTTCTCAAATGTCTCTATCTTCCCTAGTAGTTCTGCATCAGAGTAATAGGTGTCCAGTCCTTCTGCATATTGAGCAATCTCTTCTAAATAATCCACATAAATCTCTTGGGCACGATAGTTTTGAATCATATCTAAAAAGAGTTCATTTCTTTCCCATAGAGTGTCTATAGGATCAACCTCAAGCTTTTTCACCTCTTGACCCAAAGCCTTAAAATATTCTTCTGTTTCATAAGCTTGAACAGCCTCTACACTTAGCTCCTTTTCTCCTAAAAGCTCTAAGAGCACATAGAATAGCATAAGTAGACGTTCTGTAAGCTGATAACTATCATCTGCTAGTACAGCCAGCATCATGCTCCTTAATTCATATAAAGCTGGAACTTCTTCCTCCTCTATCCCTTCTTCTACAAATAGGTTGTCCCCCAAGTCCCGATTAATAAGGTCGATTGCCTCTGGGCACCCAAAGTCAAGGGCATATTCCGTTCTTTTCTCAAATCTATTGATTCGTCTTGGATAACGTATACATGTTTCTGATAGTAGCTCTTCTCCTAGTTCAATAAATACCTTGCAAAGCTTCTCATTATTGAGGAAAGGACACTTCTTCTCTTCATTGAGTGTCATGATATAGTCATCCTCTTCTTTTTCTAAGTAATGACATAAGTTTTTGGGGACGCCATCTAATCTGGCCTCCTTCCATCTTTCAGCTGTTTTCTCATCAATAGGAATGCGCCATTCTTGACAACAAGTTAGTGAGCACCCATCAGCCTTACATCTGAAGCTGTCATAATAATTGGTTTTAATGGTATTACTCATAGTCCCTCCTCAAAGCCTTTTAGCTTCTTATCACTCTTTTCTTCTGTCATTATAATATATAAACGAGTAATACTCCATAGAACAAAAGAAAACTCCTTTTTAGCTTTGTCTTTGATACTAATTATAGCTTCAAAAAAGCAGTTAAGAAAGCCCTTTTTGCCTTCTTAACTGCTTTTATAGATTGACTTTATGTCATAAACCTTCATTAGTTGTTGATGAATTTATCTTCTTCACTATTCCAACTATATAATTTTCTAATTTCTGCTCCTACTTTTTCAGATGGATGTTCAGCATGAAGCTTACGCATCGCATTAAAGTGTACTTGACGACCTGCTGAAGACATATCTAATAAGAATTCTTTCGCAAAGGTACCATCTTGGATATCAGCAAGCACTTTCTTCATTGCCTTTTTGGTCTCATCTGTAATAATTTTTGGTCCTGTAATATAATCACCATATTCAGCAGTGTTAGATACAGAGTATCTCATTCCTTCAAAACCACTTTGATAAATGAGGTCAACGATTAATTTCATTTCATGGATACATTCAAAGTAAGCATTTCTTGGGTCATAACCTGCTTCAACAAGTGTTTCGAAACCAGCTTGCATTAAAGCACTTACACCTCCACAAAGTACAGCTTGTTCACCAAAAAGGTCTGTTTCTGTTTCAACACGGAAGGTTGTCTCAAGAACGCCCGCTCTGGCTCCACCAATACCCGCTGCATAAGCAAGTGCCATTTCTTTTGCTTTACCTGTGTAATCTTGTTCTACAGCAACAAGGCAAGGTGTACCTTTTCCTGCTTGATACTCACTACGTACTGTATGTCCTGGAGCTTTTGGAGCAATCATCGTAACGTCTACATAAGATGGTGGTTTAATACAACCAAAGTGGATATTAAAACCATGAGCAAACATTAACATATTACCTTCTTCTAAGTTTGGCTCGATATCCTTTTTGTACATATCTGCTTGATGTTCATCATTGATAAGAATCATGATGATCTCTGCTTTTTTAGCAGCTTCTGCTGTATTAAAAACTTCAAAGCCTTGTTTTTCAGCTTTAGCTTTTGATTTAGAACCTTCATAAAGACCGATAATAACATTGCAGCCTGATTCCTTAAGGTTTAATGCATGAGCATGTCCTTGTGAACCATAACCAATGATAGCAATGGTCTTTCCTTCTAATAAACTTAAGTTACAATCTTGTTGATAATAAATTCTTGCGTCCATTTTTTTCCCTCCGTGATCGCTTTTGTTCGCGCTTTATTTTAATTTATTATATCGGTATCTAAATTTTTACGCTATCAGAAATACTGCTTTTAGTATCAACATTTTGTTGATACCATTTTCCCTACATCTTCTAATTTACTTCACTCTTCCATCTCATCCATTTTTAATGCCATTTACTTTTTAGTCTATATGCTTTTAGTCTATTTTATTTCCCTTTGTTTTTAATCGATTTCATTGTTTTGACCTAACCATTTGAGAACATAATTGATAAAGTGCTTCTCTTTAGGGTTTAATTTTTGCCCCTTCTTCCATGCCAAGAAAATTGTTCGGGCATAGGTTTCATCTGAAAAAGGTATAATAGCTACTTGATCATCTGCATACTCCTTAGCCAAATAGTCTGCCGTAATCCCCACACACCAATTCTTTTTAGCTGCATCCATAATAATAGAATCATCACTGGTTTCTAGTAAGATGGTAGGGGTGAGCCCTCCTTTTATAAAACGATTGATATTACTTGAGAAAATGGAATAGGCATGACCCTTTAAAGCTAGCGGTATGCCATTTAAATCCTTATACTCCAATACCTTTTTAGTAGCCAATGGATGCTTTACATTAACTACTGCACAATAATGATGGGAATAACAATAGACCATATCAAACAATTTAACATCGATAGGTAAGGGTAAGAAGGCCACATTAATTTGTCCCTTATTTAACATTTCATAAATAGGGTATTCAGGGTACTCTACAAAATTCAAACGAATATTAGGATATTCCTTATAAAAGCTCTTAATAAAATCTACTGTCAAATATTTGAGTACAGCATAAGTAGAGGCAATGCGCAAGCTAGAAACCTCTTCATCATTGCCATGACTCAAATCCTCTTTGATTTTGTTGTATTGGTAAAGTATAATCTCCGCATGCTCCTTAAGCTTATTAGCTGCCGGTGTAGGATGCACCCCATTCGTCGAGCGAATAAACAAAGTCTCTCCCACTTCTTCTTCCAGTTTATTGATAATACGGCTTACGGCTTGTACCGATAAATACAATTCTTGTGCTGCTCTATGTAAACTTCCCAATTGATAAACCTTTATAAAGCAAGTTAAATAACGTTCATTCATAAAACACCCCACTATTCTAGCTTAATCCAATAAATTTAGTCTTTTCTTATTTTAAATATACCATTATTCTCTCTAAAAATACATGCCCTAAATCAGTGAAAAAGCGTACTCTAAGACATCCTCATATTCCATTCCTCTAGCAGTGGGGGTAGCTTGGATAACAGCTACTATTTTCTTTTCAGGGAGCACTGTGATATTTTGTCCACCAAAGCCTTTGCAACCATACCCCTCTTCTCTTAGCCACCAGAGATAGCCATAACTAGGTTGGCACCTAGAAGGGCTAGTCACCTGACGGATATAGCTTTCAGAGACAATCTGCTTCCCCTCATAGATTCCCTTATTTAAAAAGAGCTGCCCGATATGAAGCATTTCTCTGGCCGTAAGGTTGGAGGGCTGCTCCTCTAACCCCCCATTTCCAGCCCCTCCATAAGCTACACTATAATAGACACCACATTTGCTCTTCCACCATCTACCACTTTGAATCTGCAGGGGTTCAAAAAGAAACGTCTTTAAAAAGTCAAAGAAATCCCCGCCTATAGCTT
>JAEYNQ010000113.1 GCA_023412455.1 Bacillota bacterium | reverse complement strand
GACCGAGAAGACTTCATTGTAGAAGAAGATAAGAAGGTAAAAGGTTTCTTTGATGTAGCCGGGATGAAATCACCAGGTCTTTCTTCTGCCCCAGCTATTGCCCTAGATGTAGTAGGCATGCTGAGCCAAGGTGGATTGAGGCTTGAAGCTAAACAGGACTTTAATCCCTATAGAAAGCAAACTCGTTTTATGGAGCTTTCGAGAGCTGAGAAACAGCAATTAATAAAGCAAGATTCCCGTTATGGCCGTATTATTTGCCGTTGTGAAAGTATTACGGAAGGAGAAATTGTAGCTAGTATTCATGCCCCAGCAGGTGCTACAACCGTAGATGGTGTAAAACGCAGATGTCGACCTGGTATGGGTAGGTGCCAAGGAGGCTTCTGTGGTCCTAAGATTCAAGAGATTTTAGGAAGAGAGCTCCATAAGCCTATGGAAGAGATTAAGTTAGATCACAAAGACAGCTATTTATTAACAGGTAAAACAAAGTAAGAGGGATTTCATAGAGAGGAGAAAAAAGGATGAATTATGATTTAATTGTTATTGGTGGGGGACCTGCAGGTTTAGCAGCTGCTTATGAGGCCTATGAGCAAGGTGTAAAAAGCATCCTTATTATAGAAAGAGACAAGGAATTAGGGGGGATATTGAATCAATGTATCCATAATGGCTTTGGACTCCACACTTTTAAGGAAGAATTAACAGGACCAGAATATGCCCAGAGGTTTATTGATCAAATAGATGGAACACCTATACAAGTTAAATGTGATACGATGGTGCTAGAAATAGAAGGGAAAAAGGTTCATGCCATTAACAGCAAAGAGGGCTATATGATGTTGGAGGCTAAGGCCATAATTTTAGCCATGGGTTGTAGAGAGCGCACAAGAGGAGCCATTAATGTACCAGGAGAACGCCCTGCAGGGATCTTTACTGCGGGCACAGCTCAGCACTATATCAATATGGAAGGCTATATGGTAGGCAAAGAAGTAGTGATTTTAGGCTCAGGAGATATCGGCCTTATTATGGCAAGAAGGATGAGCTTGGAAGGAGCAAAGGTCAAGGCAGTGGTAGAGCTGATGCCTTATTCCAATGGACTCAATCGGAATATTGTGCAGTGCCTAGAAGACTATGATATTCCCCTCTATTTAGGGTATACCATTACTCATATTAAGGGAAAAGGAAGACTAGAAGAGGTAGAGATTAGCAAGGTGGATGAGAATAAGCTGCCTATACCAGGAACGGAGCAGAGCTTTACTTGTGATACCCTTCTACTTTCTGTAGGACTTATTCCAGAAAATGAGCTGTCCAAGCAGGCGGGGATAGAGCTGGATACACGGACAAATGGCCTTCTAGTAGATGAATATATGCAGACTTCCCAGGAAGGAATATTTGCATGTGGGAATGTCCTGCATGTCCATGACCTAGTAGACTTTGTAACAGAGGAAGCCAAGAAGGCTGGTAAAAATGCAGCACGCTATATGAAAGGTGAGATAAGCGGAGTATGTAATAGGGCTATTATAAACGGCGAAGGTATTGGCTATACCGTACCCCAACACATTCATTCCACTAATGAGGAGGGCCTTACCCTCTTTATGCGGGTTACAAAGCCATATACAAATAAAAAAATCCTTATAAGGTGCGGCGAAAAAGTCATAGTAGCCCTCAAAAAGAAACGTCTATTACCAGCAGAAATGGAAAAAATCACCCTTTCCAAAGAGCAATTACAAGGCATTACAGGGGATATTATAGTGGAGATTGAGGAGGAATAGGAGATGCCAAATAGAAAATTAACTTGTATTGTATGCCCCATGGGGTGCGCTTTAGAGGTCAATCTAGAAGAAAAAAGTGTCACAGGAAACACCTGCAAACGGGGTGCAATTTATGGAATGGAAGAAGTAACACATCCTACTAGAGTGATTACTTCTACGGTTAAAGTGAAAAGTGAAAGCCTTCCTATGCTTCCCGTTAAAACGGACAAGCCCATCGATAAAGCATTAAACTTCAAATGCATAGAAGCCTTAAAGTCTATTAAAGTAAAAACTCCTATTCGGGTAGGCGATGTCATTGTCAAAGATATTCTAGGAACAGGTATCAATATAGTAGCAACACGCACATTATTAAAATAAAACATATATTTTCCCATAACAGGAGCCTTTTTCCTTCTGCTTATGGGAATTTTTTTACTAGATTTTAAAATAAAATCATAGGCGATAGGGGCATCAATATAATTCATATTAATAATAATGTTACGATAACATTCCAAGAAACGATTACCAGCAAGATTTTTAATCAAAACGCGTCTATCTTTTAAATCATCAACAATTGCAATTTCCATACAATGCATCCTATCATTTGTAAACTAACAGCATTTTAATCATGATAAGCAATAAAAATAAAGGCCCAAAACTATATTTAGTTCAGGGTTTAATTTAATTAAAAATAAAAATAATATTTACTTTAACAATATTAAAGAATATACTTAATATTAATAAAGATAGGAGGGTGAAAATGCCAATAGAAATAATTCCAGAATGGATGAGAAATTTAGAAGATGAAGATATTGCGTTTATTAAAAAGTTTGTTTTAGCTTCAGGTTCTTTAAAAGAAGTAGCTAATCAGTACGGTGTGACTTATCCAACAGTACGGTTGAGATTAGATAAGTTGATACAAAAAATTCAAATTAATGAACAAGGTGCTAACGAACCATATATTGCATTGATTAAGCGTTTAGCTGTTAATGAAAAATTAGATTTCGATACAGCTAAAATTTTAATTACAGAATATAAAAGAATAAGAGGAGAAATAAAATGAGGAGTATTATAATTCTATTATTATTACCATGTATAGGAATAGCATTACAAGTATATTTGTCAAAAAGAAAAAATAGATGGTTAGGGCTTATCTTGCCTGTTGTTTGTATAATATTTTCACTTTTGGCAGTTTTGGGGATGGTAGCCTTTACTAGTGTTACAACACAAGTAGCAACAGTAACTGAGAAGGGAGAAACTGTTGAGCAAATAGTAGATGAAGGAAAAAATGAACCATTAATGAGTACCACATCAATGATACTATCAGCTAGTACAATTTTTGTTATATATAATATACCTACGTTAATTTTAATAGGTATTTACGTTGGATGTAGAGAAAAGAATAAAAAGAATTTACAATTAGAAAAGATGAACATACAAGATTTAGAGTGATGATATGAACTAAACAAGCACTTAAATATATGTGGTCAATGAACCTATTGTGATAGATAATAATATTATTACTTCATATTGCCCGCAAACAGCATCAGGGGTAGCCTTTAAACCTTTGGAAAAGTTAACGTCTACTGAACAGACGTTAGTTATAAAAAAAGCTATGGGGTTTGAAATATAGGATTTATTTTATTAATAGTAAACTGGCGTTTTTAGGAAAGCTTTTACGTTATTGTTTATAAGAAGGGGAGAGGTAAATTGTTAGAAGTTTGTTTTAACGACTCTGTTAAAGGAGCATTAAAGATGGCACAGCACTGTACGAATAGAGATACAGCAGGCGCAATTGGAGTTATTATGACCCCCAATAAAAATAGGTTATTAGCCTTTTTTGAGAAAAGAAGGGCATTACGACAATTTAAAAGAGAACGAATAGAATTAATGAAACAAGCAGTCTCTCTTGGAGGTAATTCAAAAGATGTGTTAGGGATTTGCCTTTGC
>JAEYNQ010000011.1 GCA_023412455.1 Bacillota bacterium | reverse complement strand
GGCTTGTATTAATTACTTGGCACTAGCATACTTTGTGCCTTATCGAGATGCTTGGGGTATATTTGTACTTATCTTTTTTATAGGAGCATATTACCTGGATTTTAAACTTGTCACTTTTTGTGTGATATTGACATCAATAATTAGTTTTACAACCTTCTTTTTCAATACATCAGTAGAAGTATTAGCTCATGATGTACCCAACTTTTTAATAAGGGTACAAACAGTTTCTTTTGGTGGTTTTGCAGCTTATATAAGTACTTTGCTTGGTAGAAAAATGCTTTTAAACTCTTGTAAAAATGAATTTAATCTAGGTACTATCTTAGAAAATATGCAAGCAGTAAATACACAAGTTGAGAAGACTGTTTCTAAGTTGAGTTTTACTAGTGAGCATTTATCAGAAGTATCAAAGATACAATATACTGGAACAAAAATGACTGCTACAAGTGTAGCCTCTATTCAAGAAGAGACTATTCGAACATCTAAAAGTGTTCAAGAATGTGTGGATCTTATTAATAACTTAACAGCTAATACACTAACTATGCAAGATCAGACAAAGGATGCCATTAATAATTCTGAGCAGTTAAAACAAACAGCAGTATTAGGTACAAATTCTATTGAGACTGCTATTGAGAGTTTAGTCAGTATTAAAGACAGTGCTATAAAAACGTATGATAGTGCAAAAGAGATGGATGAACGAACAAAGAAAATACAAGCTATTGTCGGGGATATTCAAAATATAGTTGAGGAGACAAGCTTATTATCTTTAAATGCATCCATTGAAGCGGCTAGAGCTGGAGAGTATGGAAAGGGATTTAGTGTAGTGGCCGATGCTATTCGTAGATTATCAGAACAGAGTAAAAAGTCACTAGAAAATATTGATGTCGTTATTTCCTATATGGGAAGGCATGAAGGTACCGTTAATGTGTTAGTTGATAGGGTGGATGAAGGTGTTGGTGTAATCCATAAGTTTAGCGAATATTATATTGAGATAATTAAAGATATTGAGTTTACTATAGCGTCATTAAATACAATTAATTCATTAGTAGGGAAGCAAGAGGAAAATGCTATATCTGTGACTGATTTTATCTTGAAAGTAAAACAAATGTCAGATGTAGTAAAGCAAAATATACAAGAAACCTCAGCAGCTACTGAGCAAGGTTTTGCTTCTTGTGAACAATTAGTGGAAGCAGCTAAGCATTTAGAAGCAATGTCAAAAGAGCTAAGTGCTTTAGTTAATGAGAAGTAGAACCCCAATAAAGATAATACATACCCTCTATACAAAAAATGCCTGTCGGAAATAGGTTTTCAGACAGGTATTTTTTTGTATAAAGAAAACCCCCGGCTATGCCTGGGGTTCTGAAAAGCTTATAGTTATGAATAGTTATTTCAAGCCTCCTTTAATAAGATAAATATCACATAGTTTTTGCACCAAAAAATCGTAGACAAGTAATTTACGGAAACATCAGCAAGACATAGTTTATATTTTAAGAAAACTCTGACAGTATAAAGGGGCATAAATAAACAAATTTTTAAAATAATATTTACATTTCTGTCTACAAGGAGTAAACTACAATTAGTTTACAAGAAGTAGACTGATTTGGGGGGATATAGTATGTCTGAAATGAAACTTGGGGTTGTAGAATCGCGCTTTGCAGATATTATTTGGAATAATGAACCGCTGCATAGTCGCGAACTAGTAAAACGCTGTGAACAAGAATTAAATTGGAACAAGTCCACAACCTACACCATATTACGGAGGTTGTGCGATAGAGGGATCTTTAAAAATGAGGGGGGGATGGTATCATCACTCTTATCTCGCCAACAATTTTATGCTGTGCAGAGTGAGCAATTTGTGGAAGAGGCCTTTGATGGATCACTTCCAGCATTTATTGCGGCCTTCACTCAGAGAAAGGCCTTATCACAAGAGGAAGCCACTGAGATTCGGCACATGATTGATAGAGCTGCGAGAAAGGAGTAAGTTATGGAAGCTATTTTTCTTAGAGTATTGAATAGGAGTATTATGGCAAGTTGGCCCATTTTGGTAGCAGTTATACTTCACTATTTATTAAAGGAGGTTCCAAGGTGGTTGCCCTGCGTTCTTTGGGTGATAGTAGCTATTCGTTTAATTTGTCCTTTTTCTTTTGAAAGCACTCTAAGCTTGATGCCTAGTGGGGAGGTTATAAGTCCAGATATCCTCTATGCACAAGAGCCCACTATTCATAGTGGTATTGAAATGCTCAATAGTACCGTGAAACCCATGTTGATCCAGTCGTTTTCACCAGAGCCTGGAGCCAGTGTTAATCCTTTGCAAGTATGGACGCTTATAGCTTCTTATATTTGGCTAATAGGTGCAGCCACCCAATTGATTTATGCTGTTTTTAGCTTCTTAAGACTACAGAAAAAGGTGAGAGTATCCCTCAAGATCTGTGACAAGGTATGGATTTGTGATGATATCCATACCTCATTTATTCTAGGCATTATTAAACCACGTATTTACCTTCCTTCTATACTGGATGAAACACAGCAAACCCATGTAATTGCCCATGAATTGGCTCACTTAAAGCGCCGTGATTATTGGTGGAAACCCCTAGGGTATCTACTGCTTATCATCTACTGGTTCAATCCACTGTGTTGGCTAGGGTATATTTTATTTTGTGGTGATATTGAGCTTGCCAGTGATGAAAAGGTCATTAGCAAAATGGGCAAGGAGGATAGGATGGCTTATTCTGAAACATTACTTTCCTGCAGTGTTTCTAATAGGATGATTATGGCTTGTCCCCTAGCCTTTGGCGAAGTGAGAGTTAAAGAAAGGATTAAAGCCGTTCTGAACTATAAGAGACCAATCTTATGGATAATTATTGTGGCTTTTATTGGTTATATTTTAGTAGCAGTAAGTTTTTTGACAAATCCAGTTAAGAAGCCTATAACGCCTAAGGGCAATCAGATAAGGCCAATGCAACTTAAGATAAATCCTAGTTCAGAGAGTGACGATGCTACGGTCACAAAATGGTTTGATTATTTGCAGGACTCTCCAATGCCTTGGGAGGGTAGCTTGGAAACAGAAATTTCGGACTACCCCGGGATCACTTTTCATTGGACACCTTATGGGGTGACTTCAATCCACAAAGGGAAGGAGAGCGAATTATTTACAGGGATGCCTATCTGGAATGCTTTCTTTTGTGATTTGACGGGTGATGGTAAACCGGAAATCTGTTCTACCATTAGCTTAGGTTCCGGAATGATCGACAACCGCATCATTGTTTTTGATTATGCTGAAGGAGTGAGCTATGAGCTTTCTAAGAGAGGAGAATTCGACTATAGTTTGTTTTTACAAGATGGTAACCTAATGGTAAATAAGCATCGCTACAATAGCCATGAATTACTGGAAGTAGGCCGCCTTACGTATATTAATGGAGATATTGAGATGGTCAAAGATGAGGGCTCAGGCTCATATAAACTGATTCGTACTTATGTATTTAGAGACAAGGAACCCCTGCATATAGCATCTATTTCGCGACGTGATTTTACAGATTCGAGTCAAGAGCCTTCTATTGTTCACTTACATACTTCCACCATTTCACTTTATGATAATGGCGAGTTCTTGTTTTCCTTTTCGCCCATCAGTAGTTACATCGGACATGGCCAATATATCATTAGCGATGACCGCTTAACACTAAAGACAGAAGATGGCAGTTATACTTATGTGTTTGACATTGTGGATGACCACTTAGTATTTGATGCTGAGGCTTCATCTGATAAGGTATGGGGCTCTGGTATAACCAGTGGAGCCATCTTTAAATAAATGCAAACAAATACTATAGAATGAGAAATAATCTAAACTATTGTATAATAAAAGGGTAGTTGGCTATCTCCTACAAGGAGTAAGAAATAGGATACGAGGTGAGGGAAAGATATGAGTAAAAAACAGGAACAATTTGCAGTTGATACATCAAAACGCACTTTAATGCAGTGGGTACAGGGGTTATTTACCCTTTTTATTGGGCTGACTATTGCCCATTTGGGAGTTACCCTTTTTCTAATCACAGAACTAGGGACAGACACCTTTACTATTTTTGTACAAGGACTTTCAATAGTGCTGGGTATCAGCATTGGTACTTGCCATGTGGCTATGTGCATCATCTTAATGGTGGTCATGTTGTTGACCACAAAAGGCTATGTGAAACCAGGGACAGTAGTCTGCGCATTTTGTGGGGGCTGGATTATCGACTTTTTTAATTGGTGTTTAGGGGATTTGGTATCAGCAGCATCCTCTATGCCCGTCCGGATCATAGTCATGCTTCTTGGCTGTGTTGTCCTTTCTTTTGGTATGTCCATTGTCATAAAGAGTCATTCCGGTACTGGTCCAAATGATTTGGTAGCCATTATATTAACAGATAAAATATCAGAGCATCGCATGGTAAAGTTTCGTTGGGTAAGAATGGCCTGCGATGTGGTTTTTGTCATCATTGGAACCTTGCTGGGTGGTACACTTGGTATCGGCACAGTGGTGGCAGCCATGCTAACAGGACCGGTGGTACAGTTCTTTCTTCCAAAGAGTGAAAAGCTGATTTCATGGTGCTTTCCTAGATTAGATTCCTAGTACATAAATGTATTCATCATTGCCACAAACATGAACTATAGTTTAAAAAAGCAGAAAAACCTAAGAGTGTATGGAGAACAGATAAATAACAGATAAATAACAGATAAATAACAGATAGAGCGATTGCAGTATTTTATTGATAGATAAATATGCATTTCATAAAACCATAAAATCCAGAAACTTTTTCAATAAATATTAAAAATTTTATTAGTATTACTTACAATAATAAAAAATGTATATTAATGGAAATGGGTGGTTTGATGGAGTATGAGAAGAGGTTAACAGGTTTTAGTATTCATGGTTTTGCAGTAGCCCATGCTGTAGCTGCAGCTGCATTAGCCCAAACGCTTGTAGGTGATGAAGTAGTACTTACAACAATAACGATCTCAATGATTCTTGTAATTGATAGAATTAACAAAAAAGTTATGAAGTTGGAAATGTTGCCAATGCAATTACTACATTTGCTGTAGCAGGATGAATGGGATGGGCAACATTTTTAGTAGTAAAAGAGGGAAAAGAACCTAAAAAAATGACTAAAGAAGAAATGGATGCATTAAAGCAACAAGCTACAGAAATAGCCAATAAGGAGCATGAAAAAAGTAAACAGCTCTATGAGAGTATGAATAAAGAGGATAAGAAAGAGTATGAACACATAATGAAATGATTAAATGATGAGAAAATAACAGAGGATGTCAGAGATTATCTATTACAAAAAAGGAAGACATAGTTAAAAGATATGTGCAAGTAAGTTGAAGGCAAATAGAAGCAAAAACAACTAATATATTTATGACTTCTTAATTAACTCCTTACCAAATGGTTAGGAGTATTTTTTATGGATCTAACAAAAGCTCTTTTTTATTTAAAGATTTACTGTGGGGAAGCTATGTTTAAAATATTAATATATTTTATAAATATATTGCAATTTAAAAAGGTATAAATTAATATTAATGGTATAAAATGGAATTAATGAGAGGAGAACCCTAGTATGTGTAAAAGAAAAGGTCTTTATTTACTTAGCTTACTTTTAATATTTACTGCTATGATATACTATGCACCACCTATTAAGGCACAGCAAGACAGAGTAGAACACAATATAAGCACAGGCAATTTGGTGATTAAGGATAGTGGTACATATTATGTTACAGGGACAAGCTCTTCTTACCACATAACGATTTTAAAAGATAGTGAACCAACAGTGATTCTGGATAATGTAAGTATAGAGACAAAAGGGAGACATCATGCCATCAAATTAGAAGATAATGCAAAATTAACACTGACGCTAATAGGAGAAAATTTTATAAGCAATGTGAGTGAGTATTGTAACTATGGAGCCATACGTGTAAAGGGTGAGTGGGGCATTGATAATAAAGGTGAACTTACTCAGACAGTAGACCAAGAGAGAAGAACAGCTACTCTAAAAATAGATGGTGATGGGCACTTAAAGATTATTAATACCACATCGGGGGCAGCCATAGGGGGAGATGGGAGGCCCATACCAAATTCTTTAGATGCAGAAGCTGCTGGCATTATTGATATTGGTGGACAAGCTAAAATAGAAATTTATGCTAAAGGAAACGGTGCAGGCATAGGAGGTGGTGGGAGTCCTGGAGATGGACAACATGAAAAGTTAACTTGTGGTGCGGGAGGAATCCTATGTATTCAAGATAATGCCTATGTAGAAGTTACCAGTGAGAAGAGAAAAGCCAGTGCTGGAGGAACAGGCGCAGCAATAGGTGGAGGAGAAAGAGGGAGTACAGGACAAATTCTTATTACAGGCGATGCAGTTGTTAAAGCCTATGGAAGATATATGGGGGCAGCAATAGGTGGAGGCTATAATAGTTCTTTGGGTATAGGTAGCATTAAAATGATGGGGAGAGCCAAGGTAAATGCAGAAGCAGACCATATGAGCGCAGCAATAGGTGGAGGATGTTTGGGGACAAATGCACCCATTGAAATAGGAGAGGAGGCCAAGGTAGAAGCCATTACTAGGGGATCAGGAGCAGCTATAGGGAGTGGTTATAACCGTAAGGGAGGATACATAATCATTAAGGATAAGGCAGAGGTAGAGGCCATAAGTACCCATACGGGTTGTTGCATAGGAGGGGGCAGTATCACTAATCTTGAAGAGGATATCCATGCTAAAGGGAGTATCGTACAGGCCTTACTTCAACTAATGATTCAAGATGCACCTAAAGTTTCTCTTAAAGCCATGGGAATAGGTCCAGCACTTAGTCAGGTTACGGATAAGAAAGGGACTATAATCAATGGAGGAACTGTAAGCATTCAGGCTGATAAAGGTGAGACTATAGTTGAAAGAATAAATGGAAAAGAATTAACGCTTACAGGTGGAAGTCTCTATATATTTCCACTTACGAGAAGTTATAGGGCTTATGATGATGAAAATTCCCTTTTTCCAGTTGTAATAGAGACAGCTTTTAATAATCAAGAAATAAAATATTCCATTGAACCAGAAGAGAGCTATGAAGTGATGACAGATCACCTAGGACGATTTTATCCCTGGCTAGGAGAAGGACAGTACCATTTAGTAATACACGTAGGTGGGGAGCAATACTTATATGAGGTAGTCGTTGAAGCGTATGGGAAGAATAAGGTTACTTATCTTCCCACTCCGAAATGTTTATGTGGAAATATAGAGATAACCTTTGAAGATAGGCAGCTTCAGTGGGAGGAGATGGATGAAGGAGGAATTTTGCTAGAAGGAAGGGCGGAGCTAAAGCTAAATGATTGTCCCTATCACTTAGAGGATGAAATCACACTTTCTTATAGTATAGATAAAGAAAAGCCTAATACAGCAGAAGGAACTCTAATAGGTGAAGAGGGAGACCGATTAAAGCTAGCAAAGGCTGGAGAAGTTACGGTTATAGCTTTAGGCCGAGAGAAAAAAAGCGAAAGGCTAGCAGAAAAGAAGGCTGTTTTTACTATTATTCCAGAAGCACCTAAGGAGGAAATTCCAGAGAAAGAAGAACCAAAAGAAGGAGGTACTCCAGAGAAAGAAGAACCAAAAGAAGGAGGTATTCCAGAGAAAGAAGAACAAAATGAAGGAGCTACTCCAAATAAAGAAAAACCAGAAGAAGGAGGTACTCCAGAGAAAGAAGAACCAAATAAAGGAGATACTCCAAATAAAGAAGAACCAGAAGAAGGAGGTACTCCGGAGAAAGAAGAACCAAATGAAGGAGGTACTTCAGAGAAAGAAGAACCAAATGAAGGAAGTACTCCAGAGAATGAACAAAAGGGAAACAATACTTCAAGAGAAGAAAAGGCACAAAGAGAAGTAGGTTTAGAGGAACAGAAATCTAAAGAGGAAATAGCTTCTCAAGGAATAAAGGCTACCCAACAAGGGAGTGTTGTTTTTAAAGATATAGAAACCCATTGGGCAAAAGAAGCTATTTACTTTTTAATAGAAAGAGGCTTCTTTGAGGAGGTAGAAGAGGAGCGATTTTATCCAGATAGCCCTCTTAATAGAAGGATAGGAATAGAAATAGTAGAGAAGTTAGGTACTCATCAGATTCAGGGACCTAACGAGGTAGAACGTAATAAAGATGAGAGTAGAAAAGAAGAAAGCTTAAGGCAGACAAGCAGCCTCATTGAAGACTTTATTACCCGCGAGGAAATGGTTGCTTTACTTTATGAACAAGCTTGTAATCAAAATAAGTCATTGACGGTCAAGGATATTCCAAGCACCTTTTACGATTATGAGGAGATAGATGAGCAAGCCAGGGAAGCTGTCCGAGCTTTTGAACAAGCAGGGCTTATTGTAGGAAGGCGAAGCTTCTTTTTTGAACCGAAAGAAAAGTTAACACGAGGCGAGTTTGCAAAGCTACTCCAAAAGTATATTTGCTTAGAAGAAAATAAATAGAATAGTAGGTTGTCACCATGGGCTATTACAAGGCATTTTAAGAGAAGCTAATTGTAATAGCTCTTTTTATAGTGTAAGAAG
>JAEYNQ010000280.1 GCA_023412455.1 Bacillota bacterium | reverse complement strand
AAGGATAGATACTTAAGGGATAGAAGTAGAAGATAAGTAGGAGACAAGGGGTTGAGGGGAAATAGCCTTCAATCCTTTTCTTTTTTCTATAATAATCCCTCAATATTTTAGAAAGAATAAAGTTTTTTAGGTACACTTCAAAAACTTTAAAGGGAACTAGGAATATATATTTCAAATGTAAGGAATAGATCCGGTTTATCACTTCTAAGTACTTAATAATGGCAAATTATGTAGCGGCTGGTATTTAAGGAGTGTAAGAAATATATACTGTCATAAAGAGTAAGAAGTAAAGAGTAGTTAATACAGTAAGTTAGTGTTAAAATGGTAACATAGCATGATTTGTAGTTACCATTCTAGCTTTATAAGTTTATGATTTAGAAGAGACATTATTAATATGAAATATTTGGGGAGAGTTATATGTATAATAATGATGAAATCTTAATGAGAATATTGAATGGGGAAAGAAATTTTGAGAGTGAGGGTAGCAAGGTTTTAATTGAAAAACAAGAATTGGGAACTATTTATTTGCCAACAGGAAAGATTATAGCTTGTGATCCGTGTTGTTTTTTTGAATTTGAGCCCTTTAATAAAAGTGTAGAACCTGGTACGTATCCTGTATCCGTATATGTTGCCAACTATGAATATGGAGACAGGCGAGTGGCATTTTCAGTGATAGCCTTTAATGACCAACAACCTGATAAGTTTGAATTATGTCTTTTAGAAGGGCAGGATTTAAGTAAGTTAGAGGGGGATGAATTCTACGGATATGGGGTTGATAGTGGAATAGGTGGCTTCTTAGACCAAGATACATGGAACCTTATTGAAACAATGGGTAATGACTATCAATATGAAGGGTTAGATGAGGCACTATCTTCAAGTTATGTACATACTTATTCCGTTGCAAATATTAAGTTACCAGGCAAGAAGCATAATATTGTTGCTTTTTCTACTGGATGGGGTGATGGCGCATATCCCTCCTATTGGGGATTTAAAAAGGATAACATATGTTGCTTAATAACTGATTTTCTAATCATTACAAAATAAAAGGTAGCTCATATGGGGCTACCTTTAAGCATACAACGTAGTTGTATTCCTTTATATTTACTAGTATTTGGTACTAAATAGGCTTAAAAAAGATTTCAATCTCTTTTTCTGCCTCAGGAAATTTATCAACATATAGAGTCTTCATTTTTTCTAAAATAATCATAGCCTGCTCTCCACCCATTTCATTAGCGGCATCTATTATTCCAAGAATATCATCTTCAGATAGGTCATTATCTTCCAAGAAAGGGTCAAATAGGGTAAACCTTTCTGAGCACCAATACCACCCAATACATAGCCTGTATTTGAGCGTATAGGTTTTAAATCAAGTAGGTCTATTTTCTTAAATAACGTGTGTGTACATACTTTACCACAAACAACTAATGCATCATTAAGTTCAGGATCAAAAAATTCAGGAATCTCATAGCCAAATTCCTTTTCTTTTGGTGGGTTGATTAAAAGGTCCATGAGTACATCAAGAGTATCTTCGTCAAAAGTATTATACCCATTTTGGGTAAATAGGGATCTCTATTCAATCGTTCTCAATGGTCCTAAAGGACCTACACGTTCTGCCAGTATGCGTATAAATTCAACTCTTTCACTAATTCCCATAATTTCACCTCTATTGTAAATAAATTATAACTTTTGTAACTAACATTAACAAGCAGCCTTTAAATATAAGTCATAGAGTACCCTAATTACTCCTCAGCTAACTAGCATCCCCTTTTAATTGGTGATTTATAAATTACTTCTTCAACTTCATCCCACATAAATGTCTCAACAAATTTCTCATAACAAGAGAAAGGGACAGTTCATGAAAAGAGAGGGGCAAGAGAAAGGGACAGTTCATGAAAAGAGAGGGACACCAAGAGGGAGGGGACAGTTCATGAAAAGAGAGGGACACCAAGAAGGAGGGGACAGTTCATGAAAAGAGAAGGACAAGAGGAAGGGAGACAGTTCAGGATAGAGAAAGAAAAGGGCACAGTTTATGATAGGATAAATAAATTTAACAAAATAAATATAAATATTGAAATAATCAAAATATAGGTGCAATATTAAAGAGAGAATAATGAAATAGGAGGACAAAATGTTAAGAAAAGCAACATTAGAGGATTTAGAGCAATTACTTATTTTAAGAATAGCACTTATTCGTTCTGCTAATGGACTAACGGAAAATGAAGATTTAGCTGAGCTTTATAAAGCAAATGGTAAGTATATTCAGGCAGAACTTAACAAAGGATTATTTATCTGGGTAATAGAAGAGAATGGTGAGATTGTAGGTACTATTGGATTAAATCTTTTTCATAAGCCACCTACTTATACTAATCCCAGTGGTAAAGAGGCTTATATTATGAATGTTTATGTGAAACCGATGCATAGAGGAAAAGGTTATGCAAGTCAACTTGTTAAAACTGTACTTAATTATTGTGAAGAAAGAGGTTATGAAAAAGTGGATATTGTTGCTACACAAGATGGGAAACCTCTTTACTTAAAGTTAGGATTTAAAGACAAAGACAGAGTTATGGAGTATAGCCTAAATAAGAGGATAAATTAAAACAAGCTGATATTTTGTAAAAAATACTGTGAAAATAAGATAGTATAAAAATATATTTTGGAGATAAATAGAAGAGCAATATTTTGAAGGGTATAACAATATTCTCTATTTACTTTAAAGATTATAGAAAATAGAATGAAAATAGAAAAAATATATCAGTAAGGGAGATAAGACAATGAAATTTGGTTACTTTGATGATAAAAACCGTGAGTATGTCATTACTACACCTCAAACACCTTATCCATGGATTAATTATTTAGGAAGTGAGGCGTTTTTTGGTTTAATTTCAAATACAAGTGGTGGATATACTTTTTATAAAGATGCTAAATTAAGAAGAATTACACGTTTCAGATATAATAGTGTGCCTATAGATAATGGGGGGAGATATTTTTATATTAATGATGGGGGAGATGTATGGTCACATACTTGGAAGCCTGTTAAGAAAGAGCTCTCTTTTTATGAGTGTCGCCATGGTTTGGGGTATTCTCAATTTACAGGGGAAAGAAATGGCGTTCGTGTGGAGCAGCTGGCTTTTGTTCCTAAAGGAGTCAATGCAGAAATTCATCGCCTAAAGATAAAAAATACATGTGATGTAGCAAAAAATATTAAGCTTTTCTCATTTATTGAATTTTGTCTATGGGATGCACAAGATGATACAACCAATTTTCAAAGAAACTTCAGTACGGGTGAAGTAGAGATACAAGGAAGCACCATTTATCATAAAACGGAGTATAAAGAAAGAAGAAATCACTATGCCTTTTACTCTGTTAATACGCCTATTACAGGCTATGATACAGATCGAGATACTTTCATTGGTCTCTATAATGGTTTTGAAGCACCAGATAGTGTTATGCAAGGAGCATGTAAAAATTCTGTAGCAAGTGGTTGGTCGCCAATTGCCGCACAACAGATTAATTTAGAACTTGCTCCAAATGAAGAAAAAGTATTGATTTTCGTTTTGGGTTATGTAGAAAATCCAGAGGATCAAAAGTGGGAATCAAAAGGGATTATTAATAAGGCACCTGCAAAGGCAATTATGGAGCGTTTCCAGACAAATGAAGGTGTAGATGAGGCTTTTGCTGAGTTAAAAGCATCTTGGTCAAGTTTACTTTCTCATTACACATTAGAAAGTGATGATGAAAAATTAAATCGTATGGTGAATATTTGGAATCCTTATCAATGTATGGTAACCTTCAATATGTCACGTAGCGCTTCTTACTTTGAATCAGGTATTGGTCGAGGTATGGGCTTCAGAGATTCTAATCAAGACCTTTTAGGTTTTGTACATCAGATTCCTGAAAGAGCAAGAGAAAGAATTATTGATATAGCTTCTACCCAATTTGAAGATGGTGGCTGCTATCACCAATATCAACCACTTACTAAAAAAGGAAATAACGACATTGGTAGTGGTTTTAATGATGACCCACTATGGCTTATTTTAGGAACCACTGCTTATATTAAAGAAACAGGGGACTTTAGTATTTTAGATGAGAGAGTGCCTTTTGATAACGATGAGAATAATGCAGCTTCTTTATTTGAGCATTTAAAAGTTTCTTTAGATCATGTTACGAATAATTTAGGACCTCATGGATTGCCGCTTATTGGCCGTGCCGACTGGAACGATTGTTTGAATTTAAATTGTTTTTCAACCACGCCAGGTGAATCTTTCCAAACAACGGAAAATCAAGCAGGTGGTGTAGCTGAATCTGTATTTATTGCGGGTATGTTTGTTTACATAGGGAACGAGTATGTAGCACTTTGTAATGAAATAGGCAAAACGGAAGAAGCAAAACGTGCACAAGCTGAAGTGGATAAAATGAAAAAAGTAGTTATGGAACATGGTTATGATGGAGCATGGTTCCTTCGTGCTTATGATTTCTATGGTAATAAAATTGGTAGCGATGAGAATGAAGAAGGTAAAATCTTTATTGAGCCACAAGGTTTTTGTGTAATGGGTGGTATTGGTGTAGAAGAAGGTTTAGCTGAGAAAGCACTGGATTCTGTTAAAGAAAGACTAGATACAGAATATGGTATTGTGTTAAATAATCCTGCATTTACTAAGTATTATGTGGAAATGGGAGAAATTTCTACATACCCAGCAGGTTATAAAGAGAATGCAGGAATCTTTTGCCATAATAACCCATGGATAGCTTGTGCAGAAACAGTTGTTGGACGTGGGGATAGAGCTTTTGAAATTTATAAGAAGATTGCACCGGCTTACCTTGAAGAAATGAGTGATATCCATAAAACAGAACCTTATGTTTATTCACAAATGATAGCAGGTAAAGATGCAGTTAGACATGGAGAAGCAAAAAACTCTTGGCTTACAGGAACAGCTGCATGGAACTTTATCACCATTTCACAATGGATTTTAGGTATTAAGCCTGACTATAAAGGACTTAAAGTTGATCCATGTATACCAAAAGATTGGAAGGGATATAAGGTTACTAGAGAATTTAAAGGAGCTACTTATACGATTTCAATCAACAATCCAAACCAAGTGTGTGGTGGAGTAAAAGAAATGCTTGTTGATGGTCAGAAGGTAGTTGGAAATATTATCCCTAGCTTTAAAGAAGGTACACATCAAGTTGAAGTAACATTAGGCTAAAAGATAGCTTAAAATAATTTAGAATTTTAGGGGTTTTAGGGGACAGTTCATGTGTTTTGTACATGAACTGTCCTTTTTAGTTACTTTATGGATAGCCTATGTTATACTTAAACAGGTGACAAAATTTGCTAAATAAACAAAAAGGAGAAGCAGCGTGGTAGAAAGTATCTTAACGATTTTGATTATAGGATGTACTGGAAGTATTTTGCGAACTTATCCTAAGACTCATAAAAAATATAAAGAGTGTCTGAAGAGAAGTCTTATAGTAAGTACACAAAAGTTATCTAAAAGAGAGCAAGCCCTCCAGTGGGCCAGTGCTGGAGCCTTAATGGTCTTTGCAGTGCTAATGATCTTAAGTATTTGGATGAAGGTTTTTAATGAAGCCTTATTACTAGGTGTAGCTATTTTATATTTAGGGCTTTATTACATCCAAGAAGGCACTATGCAAAATGAATGGACCTTTTGTAAAGAAGGCTTAATGGTACGAAGAAGTATAGAAATTATTGAATGGCAGAATATTTTAACCTATCATTTTGAAAAGTCAAAGCGCGAAGAAACGCTTAAGATAAGCTATAAAGGAAAAGGACTTATAATACGCAAAATGACTTTAAAAATTGAAGAGGGGCAGATAAAAGCTATTGGAGAGCTTTTAGAAAAAAATGTTATTATGACCCCTTAGGTTGAAGATTATTGTCACATATTCTAAAAATAGTAGAGATTGTAGGTTGAAATTTAGTATAAAAAGAGGTATATTGCTTGAAAAGAAACTGTTATAATAAACGTGAATTATATTTTAGTGCGGAAGGTTATAGGAGCTGAATTTATGTATAAGTTAATTGCAGTAGATATGGATGGAACTTTATTAAAAAAGGATAAAACAATTTCAAAGGTTACTCAAAAAGCCATTCAGCACGCAAAAAATAAAGGTGTACGCATTGTATTGGCATCTGGGAGACCTATTGAGGGACTACAGAGGTATTTAGAAGAATTAAATCTAATCTCAGAAAAGGATTATGTGCTTAGCTTTAACGGGAGTATTGTTCAAAATACAGCAACTAAAGAAGTTATTAAGAAAAACATATTAAGTGGAGAGGACTTACATTATCTGTATGAACTGTCCCAACAGTTGGGTGTAAATATCCATGCTTTTTCTAATTTAGGATGTATCACTCCTAAAATGAGTCAGTATTCAGAATTAGAAGGACAAATTAATGATATACCTGTATTAGAAGTAGATTACAATAGTGTTTCTAATGAGGAAGATATCATTAAAGTTATGATGATTGATGAGCCTAAAGTTTTAGCAAAGGCTATAAAAAATCTCCCCGATGCTGTTTATGAAAAATATACGGTTGTACGAAGTGCACCTTACTTTTTGGAATTTATTAATAAAAATGCTGGAAAAGCTGAGGGAGTAAAGGCTTTAGCAGAACATTTAGGGATAGATCAAAAGGAGATTATCTGTATTGGTGATGCAGGGAATGATTTAGATATGATTCAATTTGCTGGTTTAGGAGTGGCTATGGGCAATGCTTTTGAAGAGGTAAAAGAAGCAGCAGACTATATAACAAGGGATAATGATGAAGATGGTGTAGCCCATGTTATTGAAAAGTTTGTACTAGTGGTGTAATATTATTTAATAAGGCAAGTGATTCCATGCAATAATTAATACTTGAACAATATTGGAAGATGCTTATAATAAAATTATATGCTAGGAAATGCAAGGTAAATTTAGGAGGAAGCTAATGGATATTGATGGGGATATTGTACTGCGAATGATGAAAAAAGAAGATTGTAAGAAGCTCCTAAGTATTTTTTCACCAGAGTATAGTATAAAGCTCTACACATCCTATTATGAAGAACAAGAGTTAGGTAAAAGAGATGTGATTATAGCTTGTTTGGGGGATCAGATTATAGGTTATGTAACCATACTTTGGGAAAGTAACTATGAAAATTTCAAAGAGCAAGGTATACCGGAGATTAAGGACATTAAAGTAGTGGAGAGTTATAGAAGAAAAGGGATCGCGACTCAGTTAATGGATGAGGCAGAAGCACGTATTGCAGAAAGAGCCACTTATAGTAGTGTAGGTGTAGGATTGGCTGAAGAATATGAAGCTGCTCAAAATCTTTATGCAAAACGGGGATATATTCCTGATGGAAAAGGCATATTTTATATGGAGTCTTATTTGATTGATGAGCAATTAGAAGTAAGCGATAATCAAGGTTTAATGATGCTTAAGCCTTTATAAATAGGAGAGAAGGACATGCGAAGTTGGCATGTCCTATTTTAATAGATATTAGATAAAATATTAAAAATTTACTAGTTAATTAATAAAAATTGATTTATTGATATTTTGTGATACAATAATAAACACATATAAATATTCAAGCTTAAAGGAGAATAAGTTTATGAAAGATGAAACTAAATGTTTACATTCTGGCTATACACCTACTAATGGTGCGCCACGTGTTATGCCTATTGTACAAAGTACTACCTATGTTTTTGATTCAACAGAGCGTATAGGGGAGCTTTTTGATATGCCAACAGCTCATATGTACTCTCGTTTTTCTAATCCTACGGTGGAAGTGGTAGAGAAGAAGATTGCTGACTTAGAGGGTGGTGTAGGTGCTATGTGTACATCATCTGGTCAAGCTGCTTCGTTATTTTCTATATTAAATGTATGTAATAGTGGAGACAGTTTTATTAGTACATCTACTATTTATGGTGGGACAGTTAATTTATTTGCGGTTAGTCTAAAAAAATTAGGAATTGAATGTATTTTTGTTGATGCAGATGCAGATGAGGATACTATACAAAAAGCTTTTAAATCCAATACAAAGGCTGTGTTTGGGGAAACTTTGGCCAATCCTTCACTCGCTGTGTTTGATATTGAGAAATTCGCAAAAATTGCACACAAAAATGGAGTTCCTCTGATTGTTGATAATACCTTTGCTACCCCCATATTGTGTAAACCTATTGAGTATGGAGCAGATATTGTTGTACATTCTACTTCTAAATATATGGATGGACATGCTCTTCAGGTAGGAGGGGTGATTGTTGATAGTGGAAATTTTGATTGGACAAACGGACGTTTTCCGGAATTTACAGAGCCTGATGAATCCTATCATGGTGTAGTTTATACAAGAGATTTTGGGAATATGGCTTATATTATTAAGGCAAGAATGCAATTGATGAGGGATTTTGGAGCTTACCCAGCAGCCCATTCAGCTTTTTTATTAAATCTTGGATTAGAAACATTGTCCGTACGTATGAAACAATACTGTCAAAATGCCTTAACAGTAGCTAGATTCTTGAAGGCAAGCGATAAGATAGAGAGTGTGCGTTATGCAGGACTAGAAGGTGATCCTTATTATGAGCTAGGAAAGAAATATTTACCTAAAGGAGCTTGTGGTGTTATTGCCATTGTCATTAAAGGTGGAAAGGAGAATGCTGTTCGTTTTATGGATAGTCTAAAATTAGCTTCTAATGAAGTCCATGTAGCGGATATTCGTACCTGTGTATTGCATCCAGCAAGTGCTACGCACCGTCAGTTAACAGATGAACAGTTAGTAGCAGCAGGAGTCAATCCTGGCCTTATTAGAGTTTCTGTAGGATTAGAAAATATAGAGGATATTCTTGAAGACTTAAAGCAAGGTCTAAATCAAATTTAAAGAATAAATATAAGTACCTTGTTATAGAAATACAGAGGAATACACATAAGAAGTGGATTTTCCCTTATAATTATTCCTAAGAACTTAGAATTTTTATTTCCATAGAGGGCGATAAGCGATTACATAGAAATAAATTATAGATGAAAGCATAAAAAAACCATTTGCTAGGCAATACCTGCAAGTGGTTTTTTTATGCTTAATAGAAGGTAGGAGTGAGATGGCATATAAAGGCTCTAGAGAGAGCGTGAAGAATTTTTAATCTAAAATTCATTCAGTATATAAAATGCATGACCTGTCCCTAAGCGTTTTTTATTTTTATAATATGTGAACTGTCCCTGATATTCTCCCCGATATTTCTTTTATTTCTTTATATAAGGCATGAACTGTCCCTAATGTTTTGTTGTTAAAAGGAAGGATATTACAAGTGATGCATTAATGATAAAAAAGGAAATGACATGTAATTAACTTATTAAAACATATAATAATGCATAATACAGTTTATGATATAAAAGAATTGGTAAAAGAGCAATGATATAAAATATTTTGCCTTCAAATGAGCATACTAAAAAGAGGATTATTAAAGGATTATTAGTTGAATAAGTAGAATTTAATGGAGGCATGAGGATGAGACGA
>JAEYNQ010000273.1 GCA_023412455.1 Bacillota bacterium | reverse complement strand
GTAATGCCAAGGGCTGTCCAAACCGATGGTTTTTCCCGAAGGACAAAAAAAGCCAAAATAGAGGTTATCGCAGGTGTTGTTCCTGTCAATAGCCCTGCTTCTACAGTGCTTGTTAAATTTACCCCTAAAAGTAGAAACACCCGAAACAAAAAGATCCCAAAGACAGCTTGAAGAACAAGCATCTTCCAGTCACTTCTTTTTAACAGACAGATCGTTTGAAAAGCTTTAACGCCATAAAATGGAGATAAAAGCAACAACATGATGCCCAAACTTACAGCTGTAATTGTAAATTGATTGAGTTTTTCAGAAAGGATATATCCTGTAATTACCGATGTTCCAGCTAGAGTAAATGCTAAAAACAAATAGATCTTTCCACTAATAGTATTCAACCTTCCACCTTCTTTCTTTACAATAGGTCCTACCTCGACTATAATTGTAGCGTATAAACTGGACGGTTATAAGAGCCAGTATAAAGAGATTTTTATAGAGCCAGTTTGGAGGTACATGGTATGTGGGGAATCGAGTTATGTTATAAGGATGAGGTCAGTTTATCCCGTCAAATTTTTTTATCACTTAAAGAACGTATATTGGAAGGAGAACTTTGTCAGGGTGAAGCTTTACCATCAACACGGGAACTTTCTAGGGGGCTGAATGTTTCCCGGAATACGGTTTGTGAAGCATATGCTATGCTTTTAGCAGAGGGCTTCATTGTCAGCCATCAGGGCGCAGCAACGCGTGTGGCGGAAGGACTTCAAATTTACACAAAAAAAGTTCCCCTTCCTGTGGTTAGGAAGTGGGAACAAATGCCTATCCTCTGGGACTTCAAGACAGGACAGCCTGATTTATCTCAGTTTCCACGAGAGCTCTGGAGTAGGTTGGTACATGAGGCTGCCAGTACCATCACCCCCTCCCAGCTAGAATATAGTGGTCCCAAAGGTTATGAGCCTTTATGTGATGAAATTGCTCACTGGCTCCTACGGAGTAGAAGTATGAAAGTCAACCCAGAAGATGTGTTTATTACGTCAGGAGCAACGGAAGCACTTTATTTGCTCGTCGAGATGCTCCATAAAGACGGTTCTTCTTTTGTACTGGAAAATCCGTCCCATCAAGCTATTCGAACAGCTATCTTTGATAGAGGTTATTCCGTAGATTGGCTTATGGTCGATGAGCAAGGAGCAGATACTTCAAGTTTAAAGGGTAAAGACATATCAGCAGTCTATGTTACACCCTCTCACCAGTTTCCACTAGGTGGTATTCTTCCAGCCAGACGTCGAGCCACATTACTACGTTTGGCCATGGAAAATGATTTTTATATCATTGAAGATGATTATGACAGTGAATTCCGCTACTCAGGTTCTCCCATTAGTCCTATTTATTCTATGGATTCTTCTCATGTGATTTATGTGGGAACTTTTAGCAAAGCCCTCTTTCCAGCTTTACGTATTGGATTTGTGATTTTACCCAAACCTCTCCAAAAAAAGTGGCGACATTATCGTAATTATATGGATGTCCAAAATCCAATCTTGGAACAAATCACATTGACTCACTTTCTCAATAGGCGAAAGATGGATAAGCACGTTGGGCGTATGCGTAAGCTATATGCTGATAAAAGATGTACGCTACTAAACGCTACCCATACTCTGTTCGGCAGCTCAGCCCAGCCTTGGGGCGATGCTTCTGGCCTACACCTTGCTCTCCAATTCTCTAGAATGGATTTTGGTGAAGCCTTTATGCAAAAGTGCAAGGACGCTAGGCTCAGAATAGCCTCTGTAACTCAGTATTGTCCACAGAAAGATAATCACAGGGACAAGCTGCTTTTAGGCTATGGGCATCTGAGTCATGAACAGATTCAAGAGGGAATGAAAGTCTTACATAAAATAATTACAGAAATGGGATGAATTGGCTTGCCTCACATGACATTCTATAGGGCAAATATTTTTTCTTTATTACAAAAAACTTCTTATTTATCCACATTTTCGAACATTTGAGCCACATCCTTTAAACAGTTGGTTATCTCAATATGTTGTGGGCATAGTCTCTCACATTTTTTACATTCTATACAATCAGAGGCCTTTCCGTACTCATGGGTATAGTTGTAATAATAAAGATGTTGCAAAGAAGAGCCTGTAGAGTTTGTTAGCTTCTGCATATTATAAAGAGAAAAATAAGTTGGAATGGCAATATGTTTTGGACAATCATCTGTACAGTATCTACAAGCTGTACAAGGGATAGCCGTGGCCCCTTGAATAATTTCAATGACCTTTTCCACAATTATCTGCTCTTTGGTTGTAAGGGGTTCAAATGCTTGCATATAGCTTGTATTATCCAAAAGCTGTTCTTGATTAGACATGCCACTTAATACCATACTTACTCCCTCTAGACTTGCTGCATAACGAATAGCCCAAGAAGGAATGGAACGCTGAGGGGCATATTCCTTAAAGATGCGTTTGGCTTCCTCAGGCACATCCGCCAAAGTTCCTCCTTTTATAGGTTCCATAACGATAACGGGTTTCTGATATTTTTGAGCGATTTCATAGCATCTTCTGGATGCGATACTTGGATTTTCCCAATCTATATAATTAATTTGAAGTTGCACAAATTCTACCTCAGGGTGGGCTATTAAAATCTCTTCTAATAATTCTGGACGGTCATGAAAAGAGAAGCCTACCTTTTTAATTCGACCTTCTCTTTTTTTGTTCATAACAAAGTCAAAGCTTTTTAACTTAGTAGCCACTTGATAATTGTCTACATTTAAATTATGTAATAAATAATAATCAAAATAATCAACCCCACACTTTTCTAATTGTTCATCAAAGATTCGGACTTGATCGGCTTCCGTTTTTAAAAACATGGTAGGAAGCTTTGTGGCTACTGTGTAGGCTTCTCGTGGATGACGTTTAACTAATGCTTCTCTTAATAGCCTTTCACTTTGTCCTTCATGATACATATAGGCCGTATCGAAATAAGTAAAACCTCTTTCCAGAAAAGTATCTACCATTTGACAGACCTGTTGAAAATCAATGTCTTGTGAATTTTCTTTTAAAGGCAAACGCATGAGACCAAAACCTAGTTTTTTCATAATTTTTCCCCTTTACTTATTCTTTATATAAATCCCATTAGAAAAATAATATAAATTATTTATTAATAGGAATATATTTTTATTTTAAAAGGTACGGGCACCATTTTTTACAGTGGTTCATACACTAATAATGAGCCCTTTTTTGTGGAGGTGTGCCTTAATATGCTTCCTCTTTTTTGCTTTTCATATTTTAGTAGCATCTCTTCCTTCCCTCAGCCCCTCTCGCCAGAAGAGGAAAAATATTACCTTGAAAGGTATGAGTTGGGAGATGAAGACGCCAAAAACATACTCATTGAACGTAATCTCCGACTCGTGGCACACATCGTAAAAAAATACAGTAATGTGAATAATGATATGGATGATCTTATCTCCATTGGTACAATAGGTCTTATTAAAGGCATCACTTCATTTGATCCTAGTAAATGTACCCGACTTGCCACTTATGCAGCAAGGTGTATAGAAAATGCTATCCTCACCTAACGGCAACCCTTTATGTAACTTATCTATTATTAAAAGGGCTATTTACAACCCCTTTGACAGCGCTGTCTTAAATTCACAATAAAACACCTAATTTGCTACGTTGTTTTTATAGCTTCTATCCATTAGAGCTCTTTTTTTCCTAAGCAGAATTAAAGTTTCTTTTAAGACTTCTAGGGCTTCTCCAGGGTCTTCTAGATCCATTACTGCACGTTCCATAGGGCAAATGCCATTACCCTCTCGATTGTTAATCACATCTATACACCGTTCATATCCTACTTGTATTTGATGTTTTTCCAAATAAGCTTTAGCCGCCTGACTCATGGTTTCAGCATAAACAGCCTTGACCTTCCCCAAGGTCAAAACCATAGCTGCAGCCTTTCCAATGATTTTATCAACCACTAAAGCGTTTTCTAAGATCTTTTCTTCATAAAGACTTATAACAGGCTGAATACCTGGCCCATTGCGCATTTCCAGGATCTGCTGCTCTTTTATGACCACACAAGAAGCTTTACCCTCCTTGATAAGTTCCTTTGCCATCCCTAATAAATCCTCTTGCTCCTCTAGTAATGGCTTGATTGGCCTTACTTGTATTAATGGACTTATGGCACGCATTAGAGGAGGAATGATTACAAGTTGTAAGATAATACCTGGTAAACCTGTTACAAAGGCTGCCATTGCAGAAAGGGCCTTTATTTGAGGGTTCATTAAAAAGAGGAGTGAAAAGATAAGGCCATAAACAAGTCGTCCACTGACCATGGCACCAACAAGTGCTAAATAAACCCCTAACTTATGCTTGCCTAGTTTTGTTTGGTGAAGGAGTATGCCACTCATTAAACCATATGTTCCCAATTCCCCTAACATAATAGGGAGCATCGGGTAAAAAGGAGGCATTCCTGTTAATAAGGCACTCATTAAAGGAATGATTAACCCACACACTACCCCATAATAAGGACCACACCATAGTCCGATAAGTAGTACAAAAATATGCATAGGTAGTAGGATATTTCCAGGAATCCCAAAGGCATGAGCTGTTACATAAGGGAATATAAGACCTAATGCCACTAATAGACTAGCCGTTATAAGTTGCTGTGTTTTATTTTTAAACATGCATGATTCTCCTTTTTTGGTTTGATGAGACCATCCTCTTTGTTAAAACGGAAAGCATTTGGTACATTCTTTTGGCCAATTAGCTATTTTCCTCTGCTGGACAATGTCTTTTATGTTTTTACACCTATACACTAAAAGGCCTTTCCACTTTTGGGTAGAGTTATTATAATAAAAGTACTGGAAAGACAAGAAAAATGGAAAAGGGATCCATTCAAAATTTTTACCTTGTTTAGACTATTATACAACATTTTGTCGGAAAAAGGCTACTTCTTCTTATTTCTCCACTTGCTTTTGTACAAACTATCTAGAATTTCTTTGACTTTATGATGGACTTATATAGCCCTATAAAGTAAGTTTATATTTCATTGGGAGTTTATTATGAAACCCTATATTCATTATGTACAATATGATGAAACAGATAAGATGGGCATTACCCATCCTTCCAATTCTATACGTTGGATAGAAGAAGCACGTGTAGACTTTTTGGTACCCCCCCTCCTCTTTAGCAAAAATTACTTGAGCTTCATGTTGTTTTTAGTGCTTTTCTTATGTAAAAATCTAAAGAAGATGAAGTAGCAAAGCCTATTAAATTTATATCTAGATAAAAAGACTGAAGCTGGTTAATAACCATTGCTTCAGTCTTCTTATCTTTCATTTTCATTAGGCCACTTTATTTTTTCTAAGCCTAATTTTAACCGTTCTACAGGTGCTAATGACTAACATCTTAGATTAATTTTGCCTTCTTCAAAAGTTGAATAATAACAGTTGCACTTTCTGCTCTTGTAAAGTTATCTTTTGGAGTAAGCATTCCTTTATTATCTCCTGCAACAATACCATTCTTTATACAGATTGAAGCAGCCTGTCTTGCATATAACGAAATATTGTCTGAGTCTTTAAACAACATAAGTTGATTGCTTACATCCGTATCAGATACTGTTACATTCATGCCTGCTATATCCATAGCTTTTGCAAGCATTGTCATGGCTTGCTCTCTGGTAATTAAGTCTTGTGGTCCAAAATTTCCATTAGGATAACCAGCTAGTATGCCATACTCATAGGCCGTATAAATAGAATCATAATAGGAATCACCTTTGTGTACATCACTAAACTTATCAGAGAAATGATTTCCCTTCAGCCCTAGTGCTTTTACTACCATTGAGGCAAATTCTGCTCTTGTTATGGCTCTGTTTGGGGCAAAATTTCCATTCCCCACACCCTCATCAATTAGTCTTGAACCCACATCATTGACATAATCCTTTGACCAGTGGTTTTCTACATCCTTAAATGTTACAGGATTCCAAATAACCGTATAGGTGCTATTTGTAAGACTGTTAATCTTAGCATAATACTTTCCATTAACAAATTGCACTGTTGTAGGAACATGTGAGAAAGTGCCGTCCTTATTAAATACTACACCTGTCGTTATTTTATTATGGTCTATTCCCTCTGGCAAAAGCACCGTTCTCTCTACGTAATTGTTAAATTGAGATACCTCAACCGTTTTGCTACCGCTTGTGCAAGTTATTTCAAAATCAATAGGATTAACTACCAATTGGAAGTTATTATTTCTCGCACTGTTTTCAACCTCAGTTAGTGTTTCATTTGAGGCATTTGAAACACTAATACTTACTTGAATATCTTTTAACTGAACCTGACTGCCCATTTCTTTAGCAACATTATCTATATTAATATTCACTGCAGGAAGGGTATAAATAACGTTTTCGGTCTTAATCTCAAGGGTTACATTTTTATCCTGGATGTTCTTGGCAGCTTGGCCGTTAAGCTGTCCTATTACAGTATTCGAGTTGTTATTTACAGGGATCCTAATCGTACTGCCAGTATCTTCTTTATTAATTTGGGCAGTAAGCTTTTCATCCTGTAGTTTAATGGTTGTTGTCTTTTTGCCGTTCTCCTCTTTAATTTCTGAGGTTACTGAGGTCACTTTATGGTCATTAATAACTATTTCAATAGTAGGAATAGGGGGAGTAACTGAAGTAGTTGGTGATGAAGTATTTGTATTCGTCCCAAAGCTTGCTGTTACTGTGATGTTGCCTGTTACATTACGATCTGTTCTTGTAGCTGTTGTAACACCATCGCTCCACCCTATAAAACGATAACCACTATTAGATGTTGCTGTTATTGCAGAGCCATCTTCTCCACTATTTACTGTTTGTGTTGCTGCTCCCGTTATTGTTCCACCCGTTCCTGCTATATAGGTGAGCGTGTACTCATTTTTTGCAAAGCTTGCTGTTACTGTAATGTTGCCTGTTACATTACTATCTGTTCTTGTAGCTGTTGTTACACCATCACTCCACCCTATAAAGCGATAGCCACTATTTGGTGTTGCTGTTACGGCTGAACCATTTGCTCCACTATTTACCGTCTGTGTTGCTGTTCCCGTTATTGTTCCGTTTGCTCCTGCTATGTAGGTGAGTGTATATTCATTTATTGCAAAGTTGGCTGTTACTGTAATGTTGCCTGTTACATTACTATCTGTTCTTGTAGGTGTTGTTACACCATCACTCCAGCTTACAAAACGGTAGCCACTATTTGGTATTGCTGTTACGGCTGAGCCATTTGCTCCACTATTTACCGTCTGGGTTGCTGTTCCCGTTATTGTTCCGTTTGCTCCTGCTGTGTAGGTGAGTGTATATTCATTTATTGCAAAGTTGGCTGTTACTGT
>JAEYNQ010000253.1 GCA_023412455.1 Bacillota bacterium | reverse complement strand
TTAGCTTGAGTAATGGCCAAGAAATTGGCCTCTTCTTCAGGAGTCATATCCTCGTTATAAGCGATAATAAAGACGGTAGCACGTTTCTTATAGCGCTGGGTGTGATGAATTTCACCTTTGAATTTTCTAAAGAAAGGCATAATATTAGGGATGTTACGGTCTAATATTCTTTTTATAGCCGAACTATAGGCACCATAATAAATAGGAGTCACGAGTGTTACCACATCATCTAAGATAAAGTGAGAAGAAATGCTTTGTCCTAAATCTTTAATAACGCAAGTGCCTGGTGTTTTAACCCAGCAACTAAAGCAGCCGATGCAAGGCTTTAAGCTATTATCGTTCACCTCATAAAGTGTGGTTTGAGAGGAAGCTGGAAAGAGTTGGGTGAGGTAATTATGAGCGACTAGGGAGAGAGGATTAGTTGTATCTTTTTCGGAAATAAAGGTTGTTTTCATGACTCATTCTCCTTTGATTTATCATGTTTACAGTGTAAACTTTTCTTTTGGACTTATTATAGGGCTAAATGTTTACAATGTCAACTTAATATTTTATAATAATATATAAATAGCAAATAGTATATGTTTTCAAATTTTAGCTCTATAGTTTTTATATCGTTCGAATAATTATTGATAGATAAAGAGGAAAGCAAAATGAATAAGATAAAAGATAAAAATGAAAGGTTTCCCTATCATCATGGGGACTTAAAGGAAGCGCTTATTAAAGAAGGGTTAAAGCTCATTAATGAAGAAGGGAAAAAGGGTTTTTCTCTTCGAAAAGTAGCCGCTCGCTGTCAGGTAAGCCATGCAGCACCTTATAAGCATTTCAAGAATAAAGAAGAGCTTTTAGAAGCTATTTCTATGCAAGTGACCCAAGATTTTAAGAAGCACTTACAAGCAAGCTTCGAAGCTTCCACAGATGGAGGAGGGCTTTCACATTGTGGTAAGACCTATGTTAAGTATATGCTAGAGCATAAGGATAGCTTTGAGTTTATGTTTTTAGGCGATGCACGATTAAATGTCACATTTAAAAATGATGAATTTAGTTATAATCCGAATTCTCCCTTTGAGGCTTTTTATGAAGGCGCAACACAAGCCCTATTGCCCCTTATACCCGATAAGGCCGAAAGGAATATAATGATTTTACATGCTTGGAGTATTGTACATGGTTTGGCCTCCTTGTTGACAAAAGAAATAGTTAGTTATGAAGGGAGCTATGAGGAATTACTAGATAAGTTACTAGCATGTCCTATGTAGCTAAAGCGTTATAATGCATGTGCCAGTGCACTGCATCAAGGAGATACCTTAATGAATAGGGGAGGGGCAAGTGTGGCTATACTTTATGAAGATAGAGAGGAACTGTTAAAAAGTGCTGAGAAGATTGAAAGCTTAGGTGAGTGTATGATTTACTTTGGACATGGTAAGCCAGTTAGGAATAAAAAATGGGTAAAGGAGAGAGATTAAAATGTTACAGGGATATAAGGGACATTACCCAAGAATAAAAGAAAGATGTTTTATTGCAGAAGGGGTACAATTAATTGGGCAAGTTGAATTAGAAGAAGGCTGCAGTGTTTGGTATAATGCGGTTCTAAGAGGAGATGTCAATAGCATAAAAATAGGGAAAGGGACCAATATACAGGATGGCAGTATTCTTCATGTCGGTGAAAAGACACCCCTTTGCATAGGACAAGGGGTGACAATTGGACATGGTGTGATCCTTCATGGATGTACAATTGGGGATGATACGTTGATAGGAATGGGGAGTATTATTTTAGATGGAGCAGTTATAGGTAAGGGGTGTATAATTGGGGCAGGAAGTCTTGTGACAAGTGGAACCCTTATTCCAGATGGGATGATGGCATTAGGGGCTCCAGCAAAGGTAATAAAACCTCTTACTGAAGCCCAAAAGGAAGGGTTAGTGGAATCGGCTAGACATTATGAAGAACTGGCTAAAAATTATTGAGTATTCATTGTAGAAAGAAAGGTAGTCAAAAAGGCATCAAATTGCTTGCGCTTTGTAACAGGTAGACGGGATTTGAGACAGTCTAGAAGTGCACTTTGCATTTCAGAAGTAAACCGAATATTTTTCTTTTTAGCTTCATTAGAAATAGCCATAAGTGTGCCAAGCATCTCGATTTCAGATTTACCATTTGTATAATCAATAGTTTTTTGTAAAGTTTGCAAAAAACTAGGATCTATATGAGAAAAAGCTGGATGAGTTACGAGGTTCATAAAAATCTCCTTCCATTATTTATTCATAAAACTTGAAAGCACCTTAAGGAGCTGCATCTGATTAGGGTCTAAGAGACTAGATAAATTATTAAGAATGTCAGAAGGATTAGGACCTTGGTTTTGGTTAGTAGTAGTAGCTGAAGGACGAGGAGGAGGTGGTTCTTGTGGAGGAAAGTCAGCGTCTACAGGGATCCCAGAATCGAGAGAAGAGAGGGAGCTTTTTTGGACATTAGAAGAGGTGCTACGTGCTGAAAAAATTTCTTTAGCTTCAGAGAGCTTTAACAAAACTTCAATAAAATAACCACGTTCATCAGATAGCTCTTTTCTTACATCCCTAAGGAAATTTTTTTCCCAACCATTATCAGTAGAGCGACTAAAGTCTCTTACAAAATCTTCTTTTGAAAAGACTTCTACTGTATAGAGAAGTTCAATGGCTTTAATGAAAATAGCCGCGGAACGCTGATTATTAGGATTTAAATAAGGAATAAGGGATTTGGATATAAGAAGAAAATCATTTCGAGTGGCAGAGTCTAAAGGATTCATAGGAAAACCACCTTTAACAGTTTCTCTTATAATGTATGTTAGATAGGTTAGACAATAGAACTTATTTAGTTATTTTTACATAGAAACAAGAATACACTATAGAGATATAAAAAAAAGGTGGGTTCTTATGAGTAAAGAAAGTTTGCCTATAAATATCGAGAGAGATTTAGATGAAATTGCAGCACTTATATGGGGATATATGGATAAGACCTATGTTTCAGAGTTTAAAGCCAAAATAGAAGGTTATCGCTCAGAATGTGAAAGTCATTTAGGAAGAGAAGCCCAGTTGATAAAGGCCCTTATTCCTTTTATGCCAGAAGAAAAACCTATATTAAAATTCATTCTAGATGCCATTCTCTATAATGATATGATCGAAAAAAGCTTTAAAGAATATGAACATCTAGATAGCCTTTACCGTGATGAGAATAAGGAGAGAGAACAACTTAAGAAGGTCACCTATAAGTTGATTATGTATAAATTGATGACTGCTATTGAAAGAGGTAGCTTAGATAAAATCAATCCTCAGAGTCCACAACCTAAAAAGTGAAAAAATACTCCCATGAAACAAGATGAGTCTTTCAAAATGTTTTGTGGGAGTATTTTTTAAAAGAGGTCAAGGCTTTGACGCCCTGACCTCTTATTTTGATCGCGTAGGAAAGTTCGTATTCTACACTTTCACTACTTCGTGAACCAATACGTGCCCTATGGACACTTTTGTTCTAAAATTATTGGATATCGTTTCTAAAGATGCCGCCACCACAACTATTGCTGCAGAATAACCAGTAAAGAATGATGAGGATAATAATCCAAGTCCAAATGTTGTTGTTGCAACCACCAAATAAGTTGCCAAAGCCACATTCACTACCACCTAGAAGCCCATTTCCACAACCACTGCCACTTCCACAACCACAGAAAAGTAAAAAGATGATAATAATCCATATCCAAATATTATTATTGTCTAAAAGTCTGAAATCTTCCATTTCATTAACCTCCAATATCATTAAATAATGTAATAAGTTTCTTAAAGATGATACCAAGTAGAATAAAAGTAGATGAAGCCACTAGAGTTAAGTCACCCCTTTACCCTCCTTCTAAATAAGTTCATATAATTTAGTTTATTAGGTGTGTAGAAGAAAAATGACTATAATTACCAAAAATAGGAAAAAAATTATTTCTTTCTAGCGCTTGTATCCTTTTTTTTAGATTTTCAAAAATATTGTAGAAATACAACAGATAAATATCTTAGTATCTTCACTAATATAGTATGAAGCATGGAAAAAAATGTTACTGATGTTAAATAATTTTTGGAATATAAATAATAGTAAATGATATAATAAAAATAAAATTTTTAGGAAAATAATATTGACAGAGGATGTATCATTGTATACAATTATACCTATAAATTATCTGACAATTAAATGATTGTTTATAATAAAATTCAAGAGGTGATAAAATGTTTGAAATGAATAAAAGATCAAATCTCCTTGAAAGTCCAGAGTTTAGGTATCAATTGGAAGAGAGAGACACACCTAATATGTATAGGGAATTTTATCCATATGACGAAATTCCTAAAATTGCCTTCAATAGCTTAAGGGTTCCTATGGATATGCCAGATAATATCTTTATTACAGATACCACTTTTAGGGATGGACAACAATCCAGAGCACCTTATACAGCAGAACAAATCGTAGCTATTTATAAGATGTTACATCGTTTAAGTGGTCCAAAAGGTATTGTAAGACAAAGCGAATTTTTCTTATACAGTCAAAAGGATAGGGAAGCAGTTTATCAATGTATGGAGTTAGGGTATGAGTTTCCTCATATTACTTCTTGGATTAGGGCTTCAGAGAAGGATTTTGAATTAGTTAAGCAAATGGGGATTAAGGAAACAGGTATTTTAGTAAGTTGTTCGGATTATCATATTTTCCATAAACTGCATATGAAACGTTCAGAAGCCATTAACCATTATACAAAGATTATTAAGCAATGTATTGAAAAGGGGATTATCCCTCGTTGTCATTTTGAGGATATTACCCGAGCAGATATTTATAATTTCGTTGTACCCTTTGTACTTGAGCTCAAAAAGTTGAGTGATGAAACAGGAATCCCTATTAAAATACGGGCATGTGATACAATGGGTTACGGAGTAAGCTATCCAGGAGCCATGATTCCAAGAAGCGTACCAGGTATTATGTATGCCCTTCACCATTATGCAGGTATGCCTAATGAATGGATTGAATGGCATGGACATAATGATTTCTATCGGGCAGTAAGTAATTCCACAGCTGCTTGGCTCTATGGTTGTTCAGGTGTTAACTGTTCTCTTTTTGGCATTGGTGAACGTACAGGAAATACACCTCTTGAAGCCATGGTCTTTGAGTATGCGCAATTAAGAGGGACTCTAGATGGGATGGATACCACGGTTATTACGGAGTTAGCAGAGTATTTTGAGAATGTTATTGGAGAGAAGATACCAGAACGGACGCCTTTTGTAGGTAAAAACTTTAATGTGACACGAGCAGGTATTCATGCAGATGGTTTATTAAAAAATGAGGAAATTTATAACATTTTCGATACAGATAAGTTCTTAAATCGTCCTGTACGTGTATCTGTCAGCAATACTTCTGGGTTAGCAGGTATTGCCCATTGGATCAGTACCTGTCCTAAATTCAAGGAACTTAAGAATATTAATAAGAATGATCCCTTATGTATACAGATTAAAGAGTGGGTAGATAAGGAATATGAAGACGGGCGTACCACTGTTATGAGTGATGAAGAGCTAGAACACTTTATTTGTAGATATTTAGTAGAAGATAAATAGGTCTATATTTAAAGGGGTAGGAATAATTAGAGCTACCTCTTTAATTATGTATAAAAATTCATAAATTAAAATAATATTTGGATAAACCGAATAACTTTGGTATAATAAAAGAGTAAATTTTCGGGACTATCGAAGGAGGATTTGGGAAATGGATAAGATACAAATGGCTAAAGAGCATTTTGCAGCACTTGTAGAGGCTCAACTTGCCCGTGTAGAAAGAATGAAACAAGATACAGGAGCTGTAGATTATAGTCAGTTAGATAAAATCGTTATTGGCTGTTGTGGTGGCGATGGTATTGGTCCAGCTATTACAGCAGAAGCAGAACGTGTATTAAAAGCAGTACTTAAGGAAGAAGTAGAAAAAGGGAAAATAGAGTTTAGACAAATCGAAGGCCTTACCATTGAAAATCGTATTGCAGCAGGAAAGGCTATCCCAGATGATGTATTAGCAGAACTAAAAGCTTGTGATATTATTCTTAAAGGACCTACCACCACACCAAGTAAAGGAGACGGTCCTAATATTGAAAGTGCCAATGTGGCTATGCGAAGAGAGTTAGATCTTTTTGCTAATGTAAGACCTGTGGCTGTCCCAGAGTTAGGCATTGACTGGACTTTCTTCCGTGAAAATACAGAAGGAGAATATGCTCTTGGAAGTAAAGGGGTAGTCATTGATGAAGATATGTCCTTTGACTTTAAGGTAACAACCACTCAAGGCACTGAAAGAATTGCCCGTCAAGCCTTTGAGTTTGCTCGAAAGAATGGTAAAAAACGAGTAGCTATCATTACAAAGGCTAATATTCTTAAGAAAACAGATGGTAAATTCTTAGAGCTTTGCTATAAAGTAGCTAAAGATTATCCTGAAATTGAAGTAGATGACTGGTTTGTAGATATTATTTCAGCAAACCTTATTAATGAAAAAGTAAGAACAGGGTTTGAAGTATTTGTACTTCCTAACCTTTATGGAGATATTATTACTGATGAGGCTGCTCAGATTCAAGGTGGTGTAGGAACAGCAGGAAGCGCTAATGTAGGTAATAAATATGCCATGTTTGAAGCCATTCATGGGAGTGCACCACGTATGTTAGAGACAGGAAGACAGATGTATGCGAATCCAGCCAGCATGATTAAGGCAGCTGAGCTCTTACTTCGCCATATTGGCTATGCCAAAGAGGCAGACAGTGTTATTGCTGCTCTTAAGATAGCCAATGACACCATTAAAATGACAGGTAGAAGTGATGGGGCAACAGGTGAAGAATTTGCAAATTGCGTTATTGCCAATTTGTAGAATGTATTCTTTCTAAAATGATAAGGTATAGGATAGGAATTTTAGGTGCCTTATAATTAGGATAGAATAAAGAAGTAAATAGATTTTTGTCTCAAAAGCCCCCTCAAGTCCTAAGGACTTAAGGGGGACTTTTGGGTTCAGCACCATGAAATAGCCTTTTATTTAGAAGAAGACAAGTAAAAAGCACCTTAATTAAAAACTTACAAAAATAATGGGATATTCATTAAATTAAGAAAGACTAGTTTGAAAGTTGTAAGCAAATTTGATATGATAGAAAATGGAGGAAGTATAAACATAAAATGGCGAGGGGATAATGATGAAATTCATACAGGAAAAAGTCGTACTTAAAAGTGGTAAAGAGATTGACAAATTTCAAATGACCAATGATACAGGTATGTTAGTAGAGGTCATTAGCTTAGGTGCTACATTAACTCAAGTTTTGGTACCTGATTATGAGGGGAAAGTTGAGAATGTGGTTCTAAACTGGCAGGATTATAATGTTTATGAAACAAATCCAGGCTGCTTTGGTTCGGTTATTGGACGAATCGGTGGGCGCATTGGAGAGGCAAAGGTAACATTAGCTGGGAAGCTTTATGAATTTGCTAAAAATAGTAATGGCAATACCATTCATGGTGGAGCTGTAGGTTATCATACGCAACTTTGGCAAGGTAAGGGTTCAAGTAGTCAAGATGAGGTAAGAGTGAGCTTTACCTATTTCAGTAAAGATGGAGAGGCAGGTTTCCCGGGAAATTTAGAAGTAAAGGTAGATTATATTTTAAAGAATGACAACTCATTAACTATAGATTATACTGCAACAACAGACAAAGAAACCATTGTTAACCTTACAAATCATGCTTACTTTAATTTATCAGGAGATGCTAAACGTTCTGTTTTAGAACAAGAAGTAGTCATTCATAGTGATCAATACTGTGAATTAGATAGTGAACTTATTCCAACAGGTCGATTTATTTCCCTTGATGAGGATGCTGTTTTTGACTTTAGAAAAGCAAAAGCTATAGGTAAAGATATCCATGAAAACCATGAGCAGCTTGCTATTGGTTTAGGCTATGATCATCCTTTTGTATTAAATGGGGATCAAGTTGCAGTAGAGTTTTATGATCAGCCTTCAAAGCGTTATATGGAGGTGGTAACAACAGCACCAGGAGTTGTTATGTACACCATGAATCATGCAGACCAGCCTTTGCTTCTAGGTAATGGAGAGCCACAAAAACCTCGCTATGCAGCTTGCTTTGAAACCCAATGTTTACCGATAGGACGCAAGGAACTTTTCAAAGAAAATGTTATCTTAAAACCAGAGGATACTTATAAACAACAGACTACTTTTAAATTTGGTGTAGGGGATAAATAGTAAACTGTTAATAAGTGAATAGTGTAATAGTATAAATACAGGCGATACAATATTTCCAATAGGACTCAAAAAGAGAGGCTCCTCTGAAGCAATCAGAGGAGCCTCTCTTTTTGTAGTCTAGGAACATACGCTCTTTACTTTGTTATGATGGTATAGCTATTTTATAGAAGGAAATGAGTAGAGTCAAGAAACAGTGTAAGCCCTAGGGGAGATATATAGAATATAAAATGGAAGGTGTTGACAAATCATTGTTAAGCATATATAATTGGATTGTAACATTTGCTTAATAATTATAACAAGTAAGTAATAAATCACAATAAATATCGGAGGAACAACATGCGATTACATAGCTTATTAATGATTGCGGGATTGGCCGTATTATCTATAACAGGAACAACTCAAGCAGCTGTTTATGGGAGTGTACAAAGTCAATTACAATTCCAAACAGCTAATGAAGAGGTTATTGTAAAGGAGCAGGGTGACACACTTAATATTGTTTCTAAGGAAGAGGGGCAATACATAGTGGTATTAGAAGATGAAAGTACCCATGCTGTAGATGAATCCGCTATTCAAATATTAGGAAGCCTTACGAAAGCCATTGTAAAGGACACCAAGGTAAGAGCAGCAGCAAATCCAGAAGCAGATATTATTGATTTTATTGATGAAGACGAAGTCGTTTTAGCCATTGAAAGACAAGATAATTTTTATAAAGTAAAACTGGATGATAAAGAGGGCTATATTTATAAAAGCCAACTTGATGAAACCAATTTAGAATTACTTCCTTATAAACGAACACTAGAGGAAGCTCCTATCCAACAAGAAGTTTATATTGGAGAAAAAGTGGTAAGCTATGCCAAACAATTCTTAGGTGGCCGTTATGTATATGGTGGAAATAGCTTAACAAGTGGTGTAGACTGCTCAGGATTTACACAACAAATTATGAAGAAGTTTGGCATTTACATTTCCCGTAGTTCAAGAGCTCAATATAGCGATAATGGTTACCGTGTAAGTGTGGATCATATCTTACCAGGAGACTTAGTATTTTATGGTACAAATGGTAGAACCATTGACCATGTGGCTATTTATGCAGGAGATGGACAAATTATCCATGCCAGTGATGTCAGGTCAGGAATTAAGATGAGTAAGCTATATTATGGCAAACCTCTTATAGGAGTAAAAAGAGTTTTGAACTAAATGTATAAAAAATGATAAAGAATTTTAAGAATTTAGTGTAGAGTTGACACAGAAATAGTTATAGTCTATAATAAGTTTGTAATATTTATAAATATTATATTAACGTATAAGATAAATAGATAAACATTTAGGGGGAAATAAAAGTGAAAAACAGAGTTCTCAAGATTTTAGTAACCTTAGGTATGTCTTTTACAATTCTTTCAACAAGTGTATTAGCTGCAGAAGATAAAAAAGGTATTGCAACTGAAACCATTCAGGCTTATACCGCACCTGACTATACGGGTGAGATAACCTGCTATATCATGCAAGGTGAAGAATTAGTAATTGTAGAAGAGACGGATAACTACTATGGGGTATTAATTGAAGAGAATGAAGTTGTCTACTTAGAAAAACACTATATAAATGAAATACCGGAGCAAAACCAGGCCATGGTAGTAGAACAAATAGATGGAGAAGTAAAAGAGGAAGTTGAAGCTCCTAAAACAGTAGCTATTGGTGAGCAGGTAGTAGATTATGCCAAACAATTTATTGGCACACCTTATCGTTCTGGAGGCAATGATTTAAGGACTGGTGTAGATTGCTCAGGGTATACAAAAGCTGTGCTTAGCCACTTTGGAGTTAACTTAACAAGAAGCTCAAGAAACCAATTTGCATCAGATGGTTATAGAGTAAGTAGAGAAGAGTTAAAGCCTGGAGATCTTGTGTTTTATGGCTATGGAAGTGTCAGCCATGTAGCTATCTATGCAGGTAATGATACCATTGTTCATGCTACTGTACCAGGTAGTACCGTAAAGTTAAGTCCAATGGTACAAAGAGGAATGGCTCCAATTATGGGCTATAAAAGAGTTATTGAATAAAGTAGAGTAAGGCTATTTTAGAAGCTAGAGGTTTCTAAAATAGCCTTTTTTAGTGGAAATAATTTGAAGTAGTTCTTGATGATCATTAGAAAAAGCTCTGGCACGCTACCTTAGATAGGAAGCTTGCCAGAGCCCTTTTTGTGATTACGCGGTTTAATTTATAGACTTCTAAATATAAGGAACGATGTTACGAATATTCTTCATTCTTTTTGCGATAAGTAAAACAACAAAAGGTGTGAGTGCAATGGGAACAACATCAGCAATACCAATCCAAAGAATACAAAAAGTATAGTCTAAGCCTGTAAAATAAGAAAGAGAGAGACTAGTAGTAAGAATCATTAATATACCAAATAAGATGCTCCAGAATAAACTGGTTACAATGAATTTTCCTTTATTCTCTGTCAGTTTAAGTAAGTCAACTTTACCATTTCTCATATGAATAAAAGCAGGTAGAGCGGCAGAAAGTCCTACGGTAATCCCATCGGTTAATGGAGAATGTAAAGGAATAAAGTTGCCAGATAGTAAAGCCCATACAATGGTTCCAATATAACCAGCAAAGAACCCCGTAATAGGGCCAAAAAGATAGCCAACAACAACGATAATAAAGGCAAAGGTCCTAAAGTGAACCGCACCAGGGATTAAAGGAATAGGACATAGATAAGCCCATAAAACACCAGTTAAAACACCAAATACCACAAAGAAAATGATATTGACAAACGAAAATTTCACTTTTTCTTCCACAGTAAACCCTCCTAACATTAATAATTAATTTCTGCCATTTCTTTAAATATATCAAGAAGCTTCTTACACGCGTAATCAAAAAGCTTATGACCTTTCTCAGCAGTAGCATAACTAGGAGCACCAATTACACCACTTTTTGTAACATCCTCTGTTTTCCAACCCACATGATAAGGGCCAAAAACTGTAACGAATTTATCTCCTGTGAAGCATTCACTAGGCCTTTCATCTACAGCAAGATCCATATGAACCGTTTCAGGACGAGCAGCTAGCATAAGGGAAGTTTCTAGCTCGCAGGCATGGAAGACACCATATTTATCGGACTCTTGAAGCGCCTTAAGGCCTTCAGACCAAAAAGGTGTAAACCACCAGTCGAAAACAAAAACATCTAGATTTAAATCAATACGTAAATCTCGGCTAATCATATGAAGCATATCTGTATTGCCACCATGGCTATTAAAAAGGATAAGCTTTTTAAAACCACTAGCTGCCATGCTACTGGCAATATCATGAAGCAAAGCATAATAAGTTTGTGTGCCAAAGGTAAGAGTCCCTGCAAAACCCATATGCTCATTGCTTTTACCTATGTTTAATTGAGGGGCAAAAATTAAATGACCTGACTCAAAGCTATAGCCTTCAACAAGTTTATTAATGAGGGTAGAAAGAATAATGGCATCTGTTCCTACAGGGAGATGTGCCCCATGTTGTTCTGTAGCAGAAGTAGGTAAAAGCACAATGCTTTTGTCCTTATCCAATGCTAATATTTCATCGCGTGTGAGATTTTCCCATTTTGTAATCATAATAATCCTCCTTATTTATAGAGATTTACCCAGCTATTTATACAGGTATATAAAAAGAAAAGCATAGAAAAAAGGTTATTAATATAGCCACACTATTAGCAAAGATGAAGTATGTATCATAACGAGTAGCTTTAATGTCCTTATAAGTGGTACGTTGGACCTTGAAATCTAGCTGATAATAGTGCATAGAGAGAGAAAGCGCTTGACCTTTACTAATAACTCGGAAGAGCAAAGGAAGAGAAAAAGTAACATAGTTTTTGATTTTGGTTGTCCATCCACAGGCATCAATTTCTAAGCCTCTTGAACTTTGAGCTTCCATAATAGCCCTTAGCTCAGCAATAACAATGGGTATGATTTGAAAGATGAGGCCGATGGCAAAGGCAATAGCATAAGGGACCTTCCATTTACATAATCCTAATATTATTTCGCTGAAGTTAGTAGTAAGTAAAACCGTATAAAAGGAGGAAATCATTAAGAAGATCCGTAAGGCATAAACAGCTCCCTTATAAAGATCATACCAATCAAAGCAAAGATGCAGGTCTTGCCCATTAACAAAAGTAAAGGAGTTTTCATAAAAGATAGGACCATAAGGTACAACTGGTAGTTGAAAAACCCCTAATATGAGCCATAACAAGAAGATAAAAAGGAGTAAAACTCTGAGTTTTGTTGCTAGAACTAAAATATACTTTTGAATACGACAAGTACACCACATCATAACAAAAAAGATAAATAAAAAAAGTAATGCGACGCCAGATTTGACCACACTTGTTACAATAGCCATTACCACAAAAAATAAAAATTTTGTACGAGGATCTAGCCTATGAAGCAAAGAGTCTGCATCCACATAGTGTAAATAATCCATTTTATTTCCTCCTTACTTCTTGGTGCATTCTATAATTTTAGAGACAAAATCTTCTACATTATAACAGATAGTTTCTAGTTCAAAATATTGGGATAGAGCCACCACAGGTGGCACCGAAATATTTATGGTATCAAATAAATCTTCTTTTCGAGAGAGGATTTCTTTGGGACCTTCAAATAGCTTCTGGCCTTGATTTAAGATAACAGCATAATCAGCTAGCTTAAAAACAAGAGGAATTTCATGGCTAATGATGATAACTGTTTTACCAGCTCCTTTTAAAGCTTGAACCATGTTTTCTAAATCCGCTATAAGGAAACTATCCATACCTAAGGTAGGCTCATCAAGGATAATCACATCAGCACTAGAAAACAAAACAGAAAGAATAGTGAGCATATGTTTTTTACCCATAGAGAGGTTGAGAGGGAAGGCTTCTTTTTCATCCAATAGGTCATAGCGTATAAGAACTTCTTCAAGCTGTGCCTCTGAGAAGGCAACCCCTTGCATACGGGCACAAAAAGTTAATTCTCTTTCAACAGTTTCTTCAAAAAGCATATGTTCTGGATGTTGGAAAACAAGGATGATATTTTTGGAGATTTGTGCCACTGTTTTTGAAAGAGTGGATTCACCTTTATAACGAACATCACCAGAGGTAGGCTTGTACAAACCATTAAGGTGCTTAACAAAAGTGGTTTTACCTGAACCATTTTGACCAAGAACAGCTATAACCTTTCCCTTAGGAAGGCTGACGTTAACATCTATAAGGGCATGGAAGCCATCAGAAAAAGTCTTGGCTAAATTATGGGTAGTAAGAGTCGGTGTTATTTCAGAAGCAGGAGAAAGCTCATGGGGAGGATTGCCCTGCTTTATAAGTTTTTTGATTTGTTTTTTTCCTTCTTCAAGGGTATAGAATAAGTCAATGTTTGGATAGTATGAAGAGAGCTCACGATAGATTTCTACTTCTTGAGGGATAATTACTCCTAGCTTTTTTTGTAAGACAAAGTCTTTAAAGAACTCGTCACGGGTACCATTAAATACAACAACCCCATCTAGGAGGCCAATCACATGATCTACAATATGGGCAGACCAAACCAAGTTATTATCCACTAAGACAGTTGTTGTACCACTTACTCGAAGTTGTCCTAATATATTTTGGACCATATGTTTACCATTGGGATCCAGTGAACTCACCGGCTCATCCATAATTAAGATATCTGGATTCATAGCAAGAACAGAGGCAATACATACGGCTTGCCTTTGACCACCTGATAAAGTAGAAATACTACGATTTCTAAGATACTGAAGATTTAATAGGTCTAAGACATATTCCATACGCTCTGCCATTTCCTCATGGTCAATGCCTAAGTTTTCCATACCAAAGGCAATAGCATCTTCTACACCATAGCCAAACAGTTGATTTTCAGGAGTTTGACTAACCACACTAACAAAAGTATTTTCTGGTATATCAAAGGAGCCTTCTAATACACCGCTCATAATAAGTGTGGGGATAACCTTGCTAAAAATTTGAATAAGTGTGGACTTTCCACAACCACTGGGCCCAACAATGGCTGTTACTTTACCAGGTTCAATTTCAAAGAGAACATGTTTTAAGACTTTTGGACCTTCTTTTGAATAGCTGTAGCTAATATCATTTACTTTATAACTCACGATTTATACTCCTAACTGGATAGAATTTATTACCGAGAGACGGTTACAGGAAAGAGAGGTAATGGCTCTAGGAAGATAATATCGTCTCTTTTAGCTGCCTCTCCCTCAGCTAAAATAGCAGCCTTTCCCACAATTTTGCCACCTGCTTTTTCAACGAGAGCTTCTAATGCTTTCAAAGATTCACCTGTGCTAATGACATCATCTACAATTAAGATGCTCTTGCCACGAATTTTGTCACTTTCTTCTTTGTCAAGACATAGGATTTGCTTCTTTTGTGTAGTAATGGAGTAAACTTCTGTGACGAAAGGATCCGTCATATAAGGCTTAACACTTTTTCTAGCTACAAAGTATCTAGGCATTTGTAAGATACGGGCAAGCTCTTGAACAAGGGGGATGCCTTTTGCTTCAGCAGTAATCATGTAGTCAACTTCAGGAATTCTTTCAGCCAGTGCAGCAGCTGCTTTAACCACAAGCTCAGCATCGCCCAGTAAGACAAAGCTAGCAATTTCAAAATGATCAGCAACTCTTACACGAGGAAGTTGGCGAATACATCCTACGATATTGATTTCATAAAAATTCTTGATCATACCCATGGGAACCATCCTTTCTAAATAAAGACGAAGTAAGTGAATGACTATTAATACAAGTAAAAAAACGATTTTTTGACAAATAATAATCAATTTATACAACACGATTATGCACTAAATTTAAGTTATTGTCACTATATTTATAAAATATTGTTAAAATATAATTTTTAAATAATAAAATAAATTCAATTAATAAGTGAATAAATTTTAAACATAAAGAGATGGTTATGTATAAGTTGGCATTAATGAAGCCAATAATAGGATAAAGTAATGGAGAACTATCAAAAGATAAAAGGAAGCTTACGATGTCAGAATTAAAAATCAGGCCCGGTTATGCATGTATTAATTTATCAATAGAAGATAACTTTAAAAATTTTAGATTAGCCACAGTGGAAAAGAAGGAAGTAGAAAAAATAACAAAGGTTCTTTGGCACAATATGCGTTTACTTAGGCAGATTATAGAATATAATGTAGCCCATAACATTTATGTCTATCGGATTTCTTCAGATCTCATTCCCTTTGGGACACATCCCTATATAAAGGCCCTTTGTGAAGAAGTTATTTTCCAAAATGAAGAGATGCTAGAGCACTTTGGGCGAATGCGTGGGCTCAAAAAGTTTTATAATCTGCGTCTCAGTATTCATCCTGGACAATTTAACGTTTTATCCAGCCCTCATAAAGAGGTAGTGGTGCGTTCCATAGAAGAAATCAAGCTTCAGACAAGATGGATAAAGGAGTTAGAGGGAGATAATGTGGTTTTGCATATAGGAGGAGTTTATGGGAATAAGGAAGAAGCTCTCAAACGCTTTCAGGACAATTTAAAGTATATTGATACAGAGCTACTCAGTATAGAAAATGATGATAAAAGCTATAATGTAGGAGATGTCTGTCCTCTGTGCCAGCGTTTAGGGCTAAAATGGGTCTATGATTATCATCATGACCGGTGTAATCCCTCAGAGGGTCCATCCATTCAAGAATGGATAAGAGGCTATCCACCTAGTAAGTATCATCTATCTACAGGTACACCAAAGGTCAATAGTCCTTCTCATGCCGATTATATTTCAAAAAAAGATTATGAGGCTTTCATAGCCCTATTAAAAGAAATTCCTTTGGAAGAAGCAGATGTTATTTTCGAGGCTAAAAAGAAAAACTTAGCTATTTCTCATATCTTAGCACCTTTATCAGAAGGTTACTGGCAACTTAAGTCCTAATAGAATCAGAAAAAGCAAAAACGATAGAAAGGCTTAATGAGGGAGTCCTTCTATCGTTTTTTGTTTTTTTATAAAGTGTCCGGTTAAAGACTAATAAAAAACTTTCCAAACTGAGCTATGAGGAAGCAGAGGAAAAAGCCAATGAAGGTGGGATAGATAAAAGCTAATGCTGTCCATTTAAGGCTTTTCGTTTCTTTATAAATAGTGAGGCAAGTGGTGGCACAAGGAAAATGAAAGAGAGAAAAGAGCATGGTACATAAAGCGGTTAAAGGTGTCCAGTTATTGGCTATAAGAAGTTCCCGTAAGGTGGTTAAATCATTAAGTTCTATTAAATGACCGGTGGCCATGTAACCCATAATAATAATGGGAATGACGATTTCATTAGCAGGAAAACCGAGTAGAAAGGCCATGAGTATAATGCCATCTAAGCCCATAAGCTTTGCAAAAGGATCTAGAAACTGAGCAGCTAGCTGAAGGAGACTTACGTCTCCATAATAGATATTAGAGAAAAGCCAAATGAGGCAGCCAAAAGGAGCAGCCACCACTACTGCTCGACCTAGAACAAAGAGGGTTCGGTCAAAAATAGAACGTGTAATGACTTTTAGGACTTGGGGCTTACGATAAGGGGGGAGTTCCAGGATAAAGGAAGAAGGCAGTCCTTTTAAAAAAGTCATAGAAAGTATTTTTGAGCTTAAAAGAGTCATACCAATACTTAATAAAATAAAAACAAGTAGCAATAATGTCGCTAAAAAAGAATGAAAAGCATGGGTAATGCCTACCACAAAGAAGAGATTAATAAGTGTAATCAGAGTGGGAAAACGGCCATTACATGGCACAAAATTATTAGTGAGAATAGCAATAAGGCGTTCACGGGGAGAATCAATAATACGGCAACCTACTACCCCACAGGCATTACAACCAAAACCCATACACATGGTTAGACATTGCTTGCCATGAGCACCTGCTTTTTTAAAATATTTATCCATATTAAAAGCAATACGAGGTAAGTAGCCAGAGTCTTCTAGAAGGGTAAAAAGAGGAAAGAATATAGCCATAGGTGGCAACATGACAGAAACAATCCAAGCCAGTGTCCGATACATACCTAAAACAAGGAGGTTAGTTAACCAGAGAGGCACATTGATGGAAATAAAGAATGAGAGGAGAGGCTCTTCCAAACCAAAAAGAAGAGTTGAAAGAACGTGAGACGGATAATTGGCACCTACAATGGTTAACCAAAAGGTGAGACCAAGGAGTAAAAGCATGATAGGTATTCCCGTAAATTGAGAAGTCAGCATTTGATCAAGACATCTGTCTGCATGGTAATAGGTGGTGTTTTCTAAGGTGACACAAGATTTATAAAGCTGCTCAGAGGTATACACAAGGCTTTCTATAAGGGCATTTCTTAAGTTTTCCAGCCCAAAGCCTTTACTAGCTAGTCGGGCTCTTACCCGAAAAAGTTCTTCTTGAAGAGGGAGGTAAGAGAAGATACTTTTTTCAAAATATTCACCAAGTCCAGAGAGAAAGCCTTCATCTTGGAGAAGTAGACGAAGCGCGAGAAAACGACTAGGGATTTGGGAGGTAAAGGCTTCAATGAGGGGAGTTAAAGCATAAATAGCTTCTTCTATAGGTAAAGGATAGGTCACTTTAAGCGTATTAGGAGGAGGTGCCTTCCTACAAATTTCTTGAGTACGGGCCATTAAAGTAGATAATCCTTCTTCAGAACGAGCAGAAGTACCTACAACAGGAATATGAAGGAGAGAAGAAAGTCTCTCTAGGTCAATGTGAATCCTTTTCTTTTTGGCTTCATCCAGCAAATTGATGCAAAGGATAGCACGGGGAGTAAGCTCTAAGATTTGAAGTACAAGATTAAGATTTCTTTCTAAATTAGTGGCATCTGCCACAATAATCGTGCAATCAGGCTGACTAAAGCAGATGAAATCACGGGCAACCTCCTCCTCTTGAGAGGTAGCCATTAGGGAGTATGTACCTGGCAAGTCAATGAGAGTAAAAGTTTCTTCATTAAAAGTAGTTGTCCCTTGAGCACTGGTCACAGTCTTACCAGGCCAGTTCCCTGTATGCTGATTAAGGCCTGTTAAGGCATTAAATACCGTACTCTTTCCTACATTAGGGTTACCCGCCAAAGCAATGACTTTATAGGGTGCAGTAGGATGGGAAGAATGGGAATGAAGTCTAAAACCTGTAGATTGATGTGTAAGTCCCATGTGGATACCTCCTCATATTAACAGATGACGACTAAATTAAAAGTACCTTGTAAACAGAACGAAATAGAAGGACAAGGTACTTTTAAGCTATAATCAAAGGGTTTCGTGTATAAAGCATCTAAAGGCCTAGTGCTAGAGAAGATGAGGCGTACGCTGGACGATTATCTTTTTGGCATCTTCTTGGCGTAAGGCAATAACTGTACCACGTACAAAGTAAGCAGTAGGGTCACCAGAGGGACTGTGATGCAAAGCTTCAATAGTGGTACCATTAATAATTCCTAGGTCTAATATACGAGATTTTAAGGGTCCTAATCCATCCAAGTTGACGATTTTTGCCTTTTGACCAATAGCCAGTTGATTAAGTGAAAGTGAAGAATCTTGCATAAAATAAGTCTCCTAAGGCAGATAATAGAATGTAGTTCTTTACTAATATATGAAAATGGAAATAAATGGTTACTATTATAAGAAGAGTTTCAAAAAAGAATAAATGGCTTTTCATAAAGGAGTAAAAAATTATACAAGAAAGAGAAGTAAAGGAGAAGGACAGTATGAGAAAAACATCATGGATGAGAAACAACTATGTAAAAAAAGCCCTTTTCATTTTAGTGGCAGGGGCCTTACTAGGGAGTAAAAGTGTTTCAGCAGCAGCTACCATTGAGGCAATACCTAAGGCTAGGCTAGAAATAGCAGAAGGGAAAAGACTTTTGCCTATTTATTGTGTAGATACCCATGGAGAAAAAAAGGTAGCCTTGACCTTTGATGCAGCATGGGGAACAGAAGACCTCTCACAGATTATAGCAATTCTTGAAAAATACGGGGTGCGAGCTACCTTTTTTGTAGTGGGGGATTGGGCAAGAAAGTATCCAGAAGAAGTTAAAGAGCTTACTAAAAAGGGACACGATATTGCCAATCATTCCAATAAACACTCCCATATGAATAGTATGAGTAAGGAAGCCATTAAAGCAGATATTATGGCAGCAGATGCCTCCATTAAAGAACTAGCAGGAAAGGAAACAAAACTTTTTAGACCACCCTATGGCGAGTACAATAATACGGTAGTGGAAGCCACAAGGGAGTGTGGGTACTATTGCATTCAATGGGATGTCGATTCTTTGGATTGGAAGAACTATGGTGTCCAACCACTCATTGATAAAGTAGTTAACCACAAGAATTTGAGACCGGGTTCAATCATTTTGATGCACAATGGCGCAAAGTATACGGCTCAAGCACTAGAAGCTATTATTAAAGGCGTGCAGGCGAAAGGCTTTACCTTTGTACCTGTTTCGGAACTACTTTTGAAGGATGTAGATTATTCTATTGACTTTGAAGGACGACAAAAAAGTAGTCAGCCTATTCATTAGACAAAGCAAAAGACCGCTTAAAAAACGGTCTTTTGCTTTGTCTCATTTTATTGGTGTTATTTTTATTTAAAGATTGCTGTATTTTGTATTAGTATAACTCAACGTAAGAATTGTCTAATTGATCCTCAAAAAGGGGTAGCATGAGTTCATCAAGTAGCTTACTTAACCGCAAAATATCCGGGGCTAGAAGATTGAAGTTGTTTTGTACAACAAGTACATTTAATTCTTTTTTGAGCTTATTAATGAGTGATACATTGGGCGCATTCATGAGAGTTGTTCGCCTTTCTTTGTGCGAGAGATTAGGCAGTAGATAGTGACAAAAGGCTTTTTTAAGCACTTTCAAGTCTTCTTTAGTGCCTAATCATATAATATGCAATTCTTAAAAAAAGGTGACTTTTCTAGCTACATCCCGTTGTTGTGCCACATTCCATGCATACCTTACAGGTTCCATTTTTGATAAGGTGTGTACTTTTACAATGGGAACACGTTTCGCCATAAAGACGGGTACCTATATTTTCTTTTTCAGAAGGTGCCGAGGCTTTAGGAGAAGCACTAGGTGTAGAAAGAGGAATAGGAGGAAGACTGTCATGAAGCACCTTTGTAAAGCTATTGGCTGGTTTAACTTGACAATAGGTGAAATCTCCTAATTCACTATCAATAATTTTGCTGATTAAATCAGAGATGGAGTCAGCCATTTTTATATAAGGGTGTCCATAGACAAAACCACTAGGTTCATACTTTTGACCTCGATACATAGAAGCAATGTCATGAGCAGGTACACCATATTGAAGCATTTCAGAAACAGTAGTAGAAATACTGTCTAGTAAGCCTTTAACAAGAGAGCCTTGTCTACCTGCTGAAACATAAACTTCACCTAGGCGACCATCTTCATAGAAGGAAACAGTGATATAAAGCTTTAATCCGCCAATTTCTGCTTCATGAACATGGGCATTACGTATTCCTGTTGGTTTTACACGAAGAGGTACTCTTGTCGTTTCAGTTTTATTTTTAGCATAGGCCAAAAGCTCTTCGTAAGAAAGATCTTCTAAACGAATGGCGTGTTCTTCTTCTTTTAGGGTGGTGGTAAGTGGCTGACATACTTTACAACCATCTCGGTAGAGTGCAATGGCCTTGACACCGAGTTGCCAAGAAGCTTCATAAATGTCTGCTACGTCTTTAACCGTTGCATCACTTGGTAAGTTAACGGTTTTAGAAATAGCACCTGATACATGAGGGGTAAGAGCTGCCATCATTTGGACATGTCCCATAGGGGAAATATAGCGCTCACCACTGCCACACTTATTAGCTGTATCAAAGATAGGGTAGTGTTCTTCTTTTAAATAGGGAGCCCCCTCGATTTTGCCATCTAAAAGAATAGCATAATCACCTTTATTTTCCTTACGTAAAATGTAGTCCGTAATAGCTGTAATCTCATTTTTCTTATACCCTAATTTTTTAAGAACAGTAGGAATAAGGGGATTTACAATCTCCATGCTACTACCGCCTACTAGTTTCTTATACACGACATGGCTAAAGAAAGGTTCAGAGGAAGTGGTGGCACAGTCCATAGCAAAGGCAATCGTACCAGTAGGAGCGAGTACGGAGACTTGTGCATTACGATAACCATATTTTTCCCCATTCACAAGGGTCTTATCCCAAACTTTTGTAAGAGTAGAAGCTAACTCTTTATACCCTAGTTGATTTAATAGTTTATGGTTAATAACAGGAGGAACGTAGTTTAATCCCTTGAAGTCCTGTGAGAAAGTAGAGCAGTCACTTACTTTGGCATGGTTATAAAGAACTTTCATCATATAAGGTTTATTGATAGCAAAACATTCAAAGGCACCTATTTCTTTAGCAAATAAACTGGAAACGTAATAGGAGTAACCTGTAAGTAAGCTCATAAGAGAAGCCCCTACCTGCCTAGCCTCTTCGCTGTCATAAGGGAGTCCCATTAACATAAAGAGAGCACCCATATTAGTAAGACCTAAACCTGTTGTTCGGAAGAGATAAGAACGACGTGCAATCTCTGGTGTAGGGAATTGTCCATGATGGATAGTGGCTTCTAGGACAATTTGAACCATTTTGATACAATGCATATAGCCTTCAAGGTCGAGTGTATTCGTTTCCGGGTCATAAAATTTAGTGATATTAATGCTTGCTAGATTACAAGCCGTATCATCTAAAAACATATATTCAGAACAAGGGTTGCTGGCGTTAATTCGGTTATGGGAGGCATAAGCCTTACCATCTTCACCACCAGGACAAGTGTGCCAAGCATTGATAATATCATCAAACTGTACGCCTGGGTCACCACAGCGCCAAGCACCATAAGCTATTTTGTTATAGAGAGAATAAGGAGAAACTTCCCCTAATATATCACCTTCTAAGCGTCCAATGAGGGGATAAGTCGCTTTTTCATCATGAATAAGCTTCATAAAAGCATCAGTGATCCGCACAGAGTTATTGGCATTTTGTCCGGAAACTGTATCATAGGCTTCCCCATCAAAATGGGTATCATAGCCCATTTTACCTAGTGCAGCTACCTTATCTTCTTCATGAGCTTTCCAATTCACAAAGTCTTCGATTTCAGGATGATTAATATCTAAGATGTTCATCTTAGCAGCACGACGGGTTGTACCACCTGATTTAATGGCTCCAGCGTTTCGGTCAAACACTTTAAGGAAGCTCATAAGACCAGAAGACATACCCCCACCAGAAAGCTTTTCACCCTTTCCACGAATAGAGGACCAGTTAGAACCTACACCTGAACCATACTTAAAGAGACGTGTCTCTGTAGTAAGCTGATCAGTAAGAGATTTGGAACCTAAAAGAGAATCTTCTACACTAACGATAAAGCAAGCAGAACCTTGTGTACGGGTATAAGCATCCTCTGCTTCTACGACTTTTTTTTGTGCAGGATCATAATAAAAATGCCCTTGGCTAGGACCAGTAATCCCATAACTGGATTGGAGTCCAGTATTAAACCATTGAGGACTATTAGGTGCCCACATTTGGCTAATCATCATATAAGCCAGTTCATTATAAACAGTTTGTCGGTCTTCTTCTTGGATAAGGCCTTCATCAAGGGCACTGATTACCCAAAAGTTAACCATACGATGGACAACCTGTTTAAAAGAGGTTTCGTGATAAGGGGCTTCAGGAAGCCCATTTTTTCTAAAATACTTACTGGCAATTATATCGCAGGCACTGGTAGAAAAATGGGTGGGGAATTCTAGGTTTTCCATATGTATAATGGAAGCGCCTGTTTTGTAGTCTTTAATAGAAATATCAACAGTATGCCAAGTAAACAGGTCATAAACACTTTGGGTATTGGAATCTAGCTTTTTAGTGTAATAAGGTGAGAGTAAATCTTTTAATGTAGTTGCCACAGTTAATCCTCCTTAGTTTTTTGAAAAGGGCAATGCCACTTATAGTGTTATTACTGTAGCATACTTCGGGGAGGTATTCAAGATGGAAGTACAATATATTGTATGTTTTATATAGATAATGTCTAGATGTGTGATGTTTTTAATTTTTTTATATAAATGTATAAAAAACAAAAAACAAAGACAACAGGCATAAAGTGCTAGAAGCTGGAATAGTATGTTAATGACAGACCAAGCTGTTAGAGAACAAAAACAGGATAAGGAGAGGGTAAAGGGATGGTAGAGCACATATTAGAAAACAATGAAGTAGTACTTATAGGTAAAGTAGTAAGTGACATTCGATTTAGTCATAAAGTATATGGGGAAGGCTTTTATACCTTTGACTTAGAAGTACCGAGACTGAGTGAATCAGCTGATAGATTACCCCTTACAATATCAGAAAGATTGTTGCCTACTATAGGAAATATTCAAGGAAAGATACTGGAAATAATAGGACAGTTTAGATCCTATAATCAATATGAAGAAGGTCGCAATCGTCTTATTCTTACGGTATTTATTTTGGAAGCTAAAGAGGTTAGTGAGCAAGAATTAGCAAAAAATAAAAATAGTATTTATTTAAATGGTTATATATGTAAAAAGCCCGTTTACCGTACCACTCCTTTTGGTAGAGAGATTACAGATTTACTTATTGCAGTCAATCGTTCCTATCATAAGTCTGATTACATACCTTGCATTACTTGGGGGAGAAATGCAAGGTTTGCAGAGAGTCTAAATATTGGAGACCATATTCAATTATGGGGGCGCATTCAAAGTCGTGTTTATCAGAAAAAATCTGAAAGTGGTGATGTTACAACAAAGGTGGCCTATGAGATTTCGATTGGCAAGATGGAGATTGTAGAAGATAATAATAAGGCAGAGTTAATTTTGCCATAAAGAAGGGGCTGTCTCACTCATTTAAGTATTTCCCTTTTAAGTAGACCTATAAGTTTACTTAGAAGGGAGGATACCCATGGGTGAGATAGTCCTTTTGAGTTGTATAGGCCAAGAAAAATAGGTGTGACGAATGAAGGAAGCTTTGCATACTATAAGTACAAATAATCAAGGTAAAGAAGGATATTTGTTTTGGAAAGGAGGTAAGTTATGAAAAAAATATTAGTTGTTTCAGATAGTGAATACTTACTTCAGAATTTTCAGAGAATATGTAAGGAGCGACACTATGATAAGCAGCAATTTGATATAAGATTTTGTGCTTCTAATAAAGCTTTCTTAGAAAAATATAAAGACAATACAGAGATTTATCCAATTCACATTAAGGAAAGTATAGCAACTATCTTAGAAAATTACGATTTACTTTTATCCTTACATTGTAATGACAAACTGCCAAAAGAACTTGTGGAGCAGTTAAGCTGCATCAATCTTCATCCAGGCTACAATCCCTATAATAGGGGGAAATTTCCTTATGTATTTAGCATCATCAACAAGAAACCTATTGGTGTGACTTTACACCTTATGGATGAGGAGTTAGATCATGGCTTAATTATTGCCAGAAAAAGGGTAGAGATAGAGGCTTGGGATACCATGGATACCTTATATGAAAAGCTTCTTAAAATGGAGGTAGAGGTATTAGAAGAAAACTTGGAGAGCTTATTAAAGGGCACCTTTAAGACATTTGAACCAGAAGAGGAGGGGAATATTAACTATGCAAAGGATTTTCATCAACTTAAAGCTTTGGATTTAAGGCAAGTAATGACCTTAGGTGAGGCTATTGATCTTTTGAGGGCCCTTACGCATAAGGAGATTCATAATGCTTATTTTTATGATGTGGAAGGGCATAAAGTTTTTGTCAATCTTTTGCTAGAGAAAGAAAGATAGATGTATAAATTTTTAAAACATAATGTAAATAAGTAGATTATCTTTTAAACTGTGCTATAATAATACTTATGAAAATAAAAGAAGTAAAAGGAAATAAGGGTGGTAGATTATACAGTCATTAAACAAAAGAGAAAGCTAGCGACGATTCATGTACAAGAGGATTTAAAGGTTATTGTAAAGGTTCCAAACACTATGACACAAAAACAAATTAAAGCTTTTGTAGAGCGTTATGAACCATGGGTGCAGAAGACTTTAAATCAAAAGGCTATTAAAAGGCAACAGACAGACTGGTTAAGAACGGGTAAAATTCTCTATCAAGGCGACTATAAGGAGATAAGAATTCAGAAGATTATTAAAGGAAAAGAAAAGATAGTGCTTCAAGAGGACTTACTTATTCTAAATGTCAAAGAAAATGCCACAGAGGAAACTCTTCGCTTATTAATGAAGGGGTTTTATAAAAGTAAAGCACAAGAATTATTGCCCCAGCTTACGGACTATTATGCCCAGCTTTTGGGTGTTACCTATGAGAAGGTTACTATTCGTCAGCAAAAGACAAGATGGGGAAGTTGCTCGTCCAAAGGAAATATCGCTTATAATCTAAATCTTATGGGTGCCCCTATAAATTGTATACATTATGTTGTGCTTCACGAGGTCATGCATCGCTGTTTCTTTGACCATAGCTCAAACTTCTGGAAAGGTATAGAGGAGATTATGCCAGATTATAAAGATCGAGTGAATGACTTAAAGATATTTGGACAAAACTTTAGCATATAGGTTTTTAGGAGGAAGCAATGTGGAAAATGGACTTATAGAAGTTTATTATGGAGATGGGAAGGGTAAAACAACGGCAGCCATAGGCTTAGGCGTAAGGGCTATGGGTAATCACTACAAAGTCATTATGATTCAGTTCCTTAAGCATGCGGATACCTGTGAGTGTGAGGTACTTAAAGGGTTAGAACCTTATTTTAAAGTTTTTCACTTCGAAAAGAAGAGAGGCTTTACTTGGGACTTAACAGAGGAAGAAAGAGAAGAACTTAAAGGAGAAAGCCAAATTGCCTTAAAGTTTGCCAGCAAAGTCATGGATACAGGAGAGTGTGATGTCCTTATTTTAGATGAGATACTTAATGCTGTGGAAGTAGGAATTATTGGAGAAGAGCTTCTTTACAACTTAATGGATACTAAGCCAGAGGAAGTAGAGCTTGTTTTAACAGGACGTCATATTAATGAAGAAATTGCCAAAAGGGCAGATTATATTAGCTGTATAGACGCTATTAAGCACCCTATGGAAAAAGGAATAGGTGCTAGAAAAGGAATAGAATTCTAAGCCATTTAAATGGGATAAAAAGGTGGTCTTAGTTAACTTTAAGAGTTAGCTAAGACCACCTTTTTAAATAACTATATATAACAAAACGTTGGATAAGAAAAATTTAGGCATCCAATAAGTGTTCCATATTATAGAGCCCAGGCGCTTTGCCAACCAGGAACTTAGCAGCCTTTAAAGCACCTACAGCAAAGACTTCTTTAGAACTTGCTTGGTGACTGAGGGTAATGACTTCATCATTACCAGCAAAAAGAATATCATGCTCACCTACAATCGTGCCACCTCTTATGGCATGAATGCCAATTTCTTTTTTGGGACGTTTCTGACGTACAGAAGAACGATCATAGCAATAGGTGTAACGATTATCTAAGGTTTCATTAATAGCATCTGCGATAGCAAGAGCTGTTCCACTAGGAGCATCTATTTTCTGATTATGATGTTTCTCAATAATTTCAATATCAAAGCCACTATCAGACAAAATTTCTGTAGCTCTTTTAGCCAGTGCAATAAGGAGATTAACCCCTAGGGACATATTAGCAGAAAAGAAGATGGGAATTTCCTTGCTAGCACCTTGTAAGTCAGAAATGACTTCTTTAGATAAGCCTGTTGTACAAACCACAAGAGGAATTTTCTTTTGAAGGGCATAGTCTAAAAGAGCTGGAACGGCTGTGGCAGTTGAAAAGTCAATAAGGACATCTCCACCTATTGTACATTCTCCAATAGTAGGGAAAACAGGGAAAGGATTTACCTTATTGAGATAAGGATCTATACCTGCTACTAATTCCATATCTTTATAATTATCTATTAGTCGGGAGATGGTCTGACCAATCTTGCCATTACAACCATGCATTAATACTTTTATCATGTGTCTCATCCTTTCTACAAGTTACTACTGGGCAATTAAAGAGGCTTTAAGAAGAGAATCACGTACTTGGGCCACATGACATTCTTCTAAGGAAGTAAGTGGTAAACGGCAAGGCCCTACACCAAAGCCCATCATATTAAGGGCTGCTTTAACAGGAATAGGATTGACCTCGCAAAAGAGTGCATTAGCCAGTGGTAATAATTCGAGTTGAAGGTTAAGGGCTTCAGCCATACGGCCTCCTAAATAAAGGCTAACAATATCATGGGTTTGTTTAGGCGCTACATTAGAGAGAACAGAAATAACCCCTTTTCCTCCTAGAGATAGGATAGGAATAATTTGATCATCATTTCCTGAGTAAAGAGGAAGACGATCACCACAAAGGGAGGCAATTTCTGCAACCTGTGAGATGTTTCCTGTAGCTTCTTTAAGACCTACAACCAAATCCAATTTAGATAATTCTAAAGCTGTTTGAGGGGCAATATTCACACCTGTACGACTAGGTACACTGTATAAAATCATAGGAAGGTCAGCAGCTTTTGCAATAGCAGTAAAATGTTCAATAAGCCCTTTTTGGGTGCATTTATTATAATAAGGTGTCACTTGAAGTGTTGCATCCACACCTAAAGCTTTTGCGTTTTTAGTCAGTTCAATGCCGTGACGTGTATCATTGCTACCCGTACCAGCGATAACAGGGACACGACCAGCTACACGGTTTACAGCCACCTTGATACACTCTAAGTGTTCAGCATCTGTCATAGTAGAAGCTTCACCTGTTGTACCACAAATAATAATAGCATCTGTACTATTAGCAATTTGAAAATCAATAAGTTCCTCGAGCTTTCCAAAATTAATTTCTCCGTTTTCGTGAAATGGTGTAACGATAGCTACACCAGCACCTTCAAAAATTGTCATAATACCAATCCTTTCACCATAATGTATTTTTATAATGACTTAACCGTATATTGCAATAGACTTGTAAATCTTACCTTTATTACCATTCTATTCATAGAAAAGCTTAAAGGGCACCTCTTTTGAGGGTTTACAATAAAAAAACCAGCTCAAAAAGGCTGGCTACTAAGTCTAATCAAAAATCATTTAAAAATGATGTAATGATAAAGTAGCACTCCACCTCCTATTGTATAATAAGCGGTGACAGTTGTATAGCTATTAACAATACAACCAGAAATAAATACAGCAAGGTATTTAAATCTTCGGCGATACACCCTTTCATTCCTTTTCTACTTCTCTTGCTAAAATCCAAAGAATTACTGATGAGGATCGCGCCTCTACAATTAAGTATTATATTGTGCTAACTATAGCATTTGCTTAGAGTATTGTCAAGGATTATTTTAGTATATTTTGAAAATTTAAGAGCTATTTTGAGGAGAGCAATATTGTTTTATTTTATCACAAAAATGTGATAGACAGCTTGAAGCAAAAGAAGGTATAAAAAAAGTAATGCACAAGTAATACAAAAAATGAGGGAAAAATATGAAAACGAAATTATTAAAACTGACTTGGCCCATCTTTATTGAGAATTTACTATTTATTTTATTGGGAAGTATAGACACATTAATGCTTAGTCATTATTCCGATACAGCTGTGGCAGGTGTAGGAGTTGCTAATGAAATTATTAGTATGGTTGTGCTACTATTTGGTGTGATTACAATAGGGACAGCTATCTTGTGTGCACAATATACGGGGGCAGGAGAACAAAGGAAAGTACACCAAGTTGTAGGTGTGTCTTTTTTGCTTAATGGATTAGTAGGTATTCTGTTTAGCATAGGACTTGTTTGGGGAGGACCCCAAATACTCGAGCTGATGCAAGTGAGACCTGAAGTTATGAGTCATGCTAGGGCCTATCTACAAATAATAGGAAGTGTTCTGTTTATGCAAGCACTAGGCAATACTGCTGCAGCTTGTATGAGGAGTTTAGGTTATACAAGGACCAGTATGTGTATTTCTGTGGCAATGAATGGACTCAATATTATAGGAAATTACTTTTTGATTTTTGGGAAAGCAGGTTTTCCTAGCCTAGGCGCTTCAGGGGCAGCTCTTTCCACGAGCATTAG
>JAEYNQ010000221.1 GCA_023412455.1 Bacillota bacterium | reverse complement strand
AGCTTATTTAATAGAGACAGGCTATACGCGTGTAGCAAAGGTAGAAGGTATGGGTCAGTTTGCTATACGGGGAGGTATTATAGATATTTATACACCTATAGATAATGAACCTTATAGACTAGAGTTGTGGGATGATGAGCTAGATTCTATAAGGGCTTTTAACGTTCAAACACAACGTTCTATTCATAAGATGGAAGAACTAAAGATAGTGCCCAATCAAGAAATTATCTTCCCTTTAGCTCTTCTCAAAAAGGCTATTCCAAGCATTAGGGAAGAATTAAAAAAAGTTACGAAAAACCTAAGAGAAGAAGGGCGTAAGGAAAGTGCCTTGATTCTAGAAAGCCATGTTAAGGAAAGTATAGAACAGATAGAAAATGATATAAGCCCCAGTGGCCTGGAGCTTTATGTTCCTTATACAGATTTAGAGACTGTCTCCATACTGGACTATGTAAAGACTAATACCATACTTTATATAGATGAGCCTTTAAAAAACGAGGAGAAGGCACATCGGATTTTGTATGAGTATGGAGAAAGTATGAAAGACCGGTTGCAATATGGACATATATTGCCTAAGCAGATTGAATTAATGTTTACCTATGAAGATATTATAGGTAAGTTAAGCCGGTATCCTAGTCTTTTTATGATGAATTTAGAGAGAGAGCTTCCTTCTTTTGAAGTAGAAACAAGGATGAATCTAAGCGTCTATGAAAATAATACCTTCTATAAGAGTCTTGATTTATTAGAGAAGGACATTAAAGAATGGAAAGCACGAGGACAAAAGATTATTATTTTGTCAGGGGCAAAGACCAAAGCCCAAAAGCTTATTGAAGAGTTAGAAGCAAGAGATGTTTTTGCTTCTTATAGCGAGAAGCTTCAAGAAGAAATACAAAGAGGACAAGTGGTTGTTACAAAAGGGGCTTTAGGCAAAGGTTTTTTCTATGAAAAAATAGGACTTCATATTATAGCAGACAAAGATTTATTTGGAAAAGAAAAGGCAAAAAAGACCAGGAAGAAGTACCAAGGCACAAGAATACAAAGCTTTTTAGAGCTTAACCCTGGAGATTATGTGGTCCATGAGTTACATGGCATTGGGGTGTTTAAAGGAATTGAACAAATTGTTATAGAGGGAATTGGCCGAGATAACTTAAAAATAGAGTATGCTGACAATAGCACACTCTACGTCAATATTAATCAAATGGATATGATCCAGAAATATGTAGGGGCAGAAGGTAAAGAGCCAAAGCTTAGTAAAATCGGGAGCTCAGAGTGGAAGAATTCCAAAGCAAAGGTTAAGAAAGCCATTCAAAATATTGCTAAGGATTTAATAAAGCTTTACAGTACACGTCAACATCTAAGAGGATTTGTTTACGAGGGAGATACGATTTGGCAAAAGGAATTTGAAGAGCTGTTTCCCTATGAAGAAACAGACGATCAACTTCAAGCTGTAGAAGAAGTGAAATCAGATATGGAAAGCACAAAGATTATGGATCGCTTAATTTGTGGAGACGTAGGTTATGGTAAGACAGAAGTAGCTATAAGAGCTGCCTTTAAGGCTGTACAAAATAATAAACAGGTAGCTTATCTTGTTCCTACTACCATTTTAGCTCAACAGCACTATAATCGCTTTGCAGAACGTATGGAGGGCTATCCTGTTAATGTAGGCTTATTGTCTCGCTTTAGAACACCTAAACAAATTAAGGAGACACTAGAAGGCCTAAGTAAGGGCCGAATAGATATTGTAATAGGCACTCATAGGCTGTTATCGGCTGATGTGAAATTTAAGGACCTAGGCTTAGTGATTATTGATGAAGAACAACGCTTTGGTGTCACGCATAAAGAAAAGCTAAAGCAAATAAGGCAACAGGTAGATGTGATGACCTTAACAGCAACACCTATTCCTAGAACCTTGCATATGAGTCTTATTGGAGTAAGAGACATGAGTTTATTAGAAGAGGCACCTATGCAGAGAAAGCCTATACAGACTTATGTTATAGAATACAGTGAGGACTTTATAAAAGATGCTATCAATCGTGAACTTTCGCGAGGAGGGCAGGTATATTTTTTGCATAATCAAGTTAAAAATATAGAAGAAAAGGCAGAACGTATTCGTGAACTCATACCTCACGCCCGTATAGCCTTTGCCCATGGGCAAATGAGTGAACGTGAACTAGAGAAGATTATGATGGATTTTATTGAGAAAGAGATTGATATTTTAGTTTGTACGACCATTATTGAAACAGGTCTAGATATCTCCAATGTCAACACTATCATTATTAATAATGCTGATCATATGGGGCTAAGTCAACTCTATCAGCTAAGAGGGCGTGTGGGGCGTTCTGATAAGATTGGCTATGCCTATCTCATGTATGAAAAAAATAAAGTACTCAAAGAAATTGCAGAAAAGAGACTCCAAGCCATCAAACAATTTACCCAACTGGGTGCAGGCTTTAAGATTGCCATGCGTGACTTAGAAATTAGAGGAGCTGGAAATCTACTAGGAGCTCAACAACATGGTCATATGGAGGCTATTGGCTATGACCTTTACTGTAAGATGTTAGCTCAAGTTGTCAGTGAAGAGAAAGGAGAGGTAATTGAAGAGGAATTTGAGACAACTATAGAAATTAAGATAGATGCTTATATTCCTATAAACTATATTCCTGATGAAGTACAAAAGTTAGATATTTATAAAAAGATTGCCTCTATTCAGAGTCAGAAGGACTATTATGATATTCAAGAGGAAGTTGAAGACCGCTATGGGACGCTACCTTTAAATGTACAAAATTTATTAGATATTGCACTGATTAAAGCTTTGGCTCATGAAATGTATATTGTGCTTATTTCAGAAATAAAACAGGTTGTCTTTTTTAAATTTAAAGAAGATGCCAAGCTTAATCCAGATAGACTATTGGAGGTAATGCATGCTTATCCAAGAAAGTTGAAGTTTACTGGGGGGCAGGAACCAAGTTTAAGACTGGATTTATCGGGGGAAAATCGTAAGGACCTCCTAAGCTATATTAAGAATATATTACAAGAGCTCAAAAAATTGAAGAGTTAAATATTTTGAGCTATAATAAAAACAGTAATCACCTGGTAAAGGCAATATGATAAACAATAAGGAGAGATTGAAGTGAGAAAAACAAAAAGAATAATTGCTGGAGTAATGATGGGTATTCTATCCATAAGCCTTTTAGCAGGTTGTAGGAGCAGTGCCAAAACCATTCTTACAGTAAATGATAATAAAATTACAGAGCCTGTATACAGACTTTATTTATGGACCATTCAGCAACAATTTGAAAGTTTGACACCTAAGATATGGGATATGGACTTGGAAGGCAAGAAGACAGAGGATGTAGCGAAGGAAAGGGCTTTAGATTCTGTTAAAGTATCTATAGCGGCTAAAGAAAAAGCAAAGGAATTAGGTATCAAGTTATCTTCAGAAGAGAAAGCCACGGTTAAGACCAATGCTAAACAAATTATGAGTTCTCGAACAGATTTAGTGAATGATCTTCATTTAAAGCAAGCAGATGTAGAAGAATTTCTATACTATGGTGTGCTTATTGAGAAAATAACCAAAAAAATAAGTGAAAGTTATATACCTAATGAAAAAGAAATTGAAGATGAAATGAACTTGATTAGGGAGAAATATGAAACAGCTACAGCCAAGCATGTCCTCATAAAAACCCAAGATGAAGAGGGCAATGACTTACCAGAAGCAGAGCTTGCTAAAGCTAAAGCTTTAGCTGAAGAGGTTCTTGCCAAAGCTTTAGCAGGGGAAGATATGGGAGAGCTTGCTAAGACTTACTCAGAAGATCCAGGTTCTAAAGATAAACAGGGTGAATACACCTTTGGAAAAGGTCAAATGGTACCACAATTTGAAGAAGTTGCTTTTGTAACAGGCAAAGTAGGAGAAGTATATCCTGAACTAGTACAAACTAGCTATGGTTATCATATTATGAAAGTAGAAGCACGCTCTACAGGTGATGAAGCTACTATTAAAAAAGATGCAGAGGCTAATGTGAAAGCACGCTTTGCTCAAAATGAACTGACAGCCTTAAGTGAGAGCATGAAGGTCATAAAAGAAGAAGGCTACGATAATATTCATGTTATTCGTAAGGATACAAGTACAGGAGAAACAACGCCACAAGCTACTGAAACCACAATCCCAGCAACGACAACACCCGAGACAACTACTAAATAATACAAAACAATAAATGATACGAATAAAAGGCAAGTAACAAAAAGGCTCGTCTTACTAATTGAATTATCCTCCCTTTTAAGTCAACCAATTCATTTACTTAAAGGGGAGGATACATTTTTAGTGAGAGGAGCCTTTTTTATAGGATGAATGAAAAAAAAGTTATTGGTAATAATTATATAGAGAAGATAAGTCTAAAAAGATAGGTGCATATAATCAGAAATTATGTAGCATAATAATTGTAAATTATAGTTAATGCTATATATCATTTAGAGACATTAAGGAGGTTGTTTTGTTTGAAAGCAACAGGCATCGTTAGACGAATAGATGATTTAGGTCGTGTAGTTATTCCTAAAGAGATACGCAGAACATTACGTATTAGAGAAGGGGACCCTTTGGAAATATTTACAGATAATGAGGGACAAGTTATTCTTAAAAAGTATTCGCCTGTTGGGGAGTTGAGTTCTTTTGTGAAGGAATATGCAGATGCCCTAGCACAAGCTACAGGACATATTACATGTATTTCAGACAAAGACCAAGTTATAGCTGTGGCAGGGGGCTCAAAAAAAGAATTCCTAGATAAAGGGATTAGTAGTAACCTGGAGAGGATTATAGAGAGTAGGGCACTTTTTAAAGCTACAAAGGATGATAATAAATTTACTCCTATTTTGTCTGAAGGCAGTACAGAGAGTTATTATTCAGAAATTATTTCACCTATTATTTGTGAGGGAGATGCTATTGGAGCAGTTATTTTCTTATCGGCTAATAAAAATAGTATGATGGGTGAAGTAGAGGAGAAATTAGCGCAATCTGCTTCAGGCTTTATTGGCAAACAAATGGAACAATAAGGTAATACTTAAAGAGCCATTAGCTTTTGAAGACTACTGGCTTTTTTTGCTTTTATAGAGTACACTTAGTAAGAATAAGAAAGGGCGGATTGAATATGTCAAAAGAGTATACATATGAGCAATTATTAGAGATTATTGAACAGTTACGGGGAGAAAATGGATGCCCATGGGATAAGGTACAGACACACTTGTCACTACTCCCTCACTTATTAGAAGAAAGTTATGAGTTAATAGAGGCTATTAAAAATGAGGATAATGTTAATCTAAAGGAGGAGCTAGGGGACGTGCTGCTTCAAGTATTAATGCATTCTCAAATTGCTAAAGAGGAGCAGCGATTTACTATAGAGGATGTAGTAAGTGAATTAGCCCATAAGCTTGTTTATAGGCATCCTCATGTATTCCAAGACTTAAAAGGAGTAGACTCCCCTAGTAAAGTATTAACGACATGGGAGGAGCTTAAAAAAATAGAGAAGCAGGAGCAGTCTGTTACGGAATCAATGGAGCGAGTAGCTAAAGCTTTACCTGCTCTCATAAGAGCGCAAAAAATACAAAAAAAAGGAGCTAAGGTGGGCTTCTTTTGGGAGGAGCCTGCAGGTATTATCGAAAAGATTATAGAAGAATTACAAGAGGTAAAGGTGGCAGCAAAAACGGGAGATATAAGGCAATTAGAAGGGGAAATAGGGGATTTATTGTTTTCTGTGGTTAATTTATCCACATTTTTTGAGGTAAATCCTGAATTTGCCTTGACAAAGTCGGTGGAAAAGTTTATAAATAGATTTAGATATATTGAAAACACAGCGTTTTTACAAGGTAGACAGCTTAATACCCTCTCTCTTGAAGAGATGGACAAGTTATGGGATGAGTATAAAAAGTTGGAATAACCTTGGGCTAATTTTCAATACATATATCATGTTTGTACATGTATAGAGGAGGAAAAATAATGAACAAGTCTGAATTAGTAGCAGCAATGGCTGCAAAAGCTGAAATGAGTAAAAAAGATGCTGAAAAGGCTCTTAAAGCTTTTGAAGATGTGGTAATGGAAGAACTTCAAGCTGGGGGTAAAATTCAATTAGTAGGCTTTGGTACATTTGAAGTTACAGAGCGTAAAGCACGTGTGGGTAGAAATCCAAAGACAAATGAAGAAATGCCAATTCCAGGTGGAAAAGCACCTAAATTTAAAGCTGGTAAAGCTTTAAAAGATGTTGTTAAAGGTGAATAATTAGTAAAATCGTTTAAAAATCTACACATCTGGTGTAGATTTTTTTTATTAAGTTAAAAGGGAGATAAAAATGCGTATTGATAAATATTTAAAGCTTTCTCGTATTATTAAAAGGCGTACAATTGCTCAAGAAGCCTGTGATCATGAAAGGGTAACCATTAATGGAAAAGTGGCTAAACCTAGTTCAGAGGTAAAAGTGGGGGATGTATTAGAAATTCGTTTTGGCTCACAAACCACCAAATATGAAGTTCTAGATATAAAGGAACATGTAAAAAAAGAAGAAACCAATGACTTGTACCGTATTCTGTAATAAATCTTTAATCCCTTCATATAAATAGTTATAGAAGACTATTTATATGAAGGGATGATTAATATGGAGGAAAAAATATCTAAAAAACATAGTATAACTATTACGGATAGACACAAAATAACGCTTACAGGAGTTATGGATGTCTTTTCTTTTGATGAAGAAGCTGTGGAACTAGAAACCAGTGAGGGCTATATTGAAATCAAAGGCGAAGAATTACACATTGTAAAGATGAATATAGATGAGGGTGATATGATTATTGATGGGTTTATTACAGAACTTGTTTATCATGAGGCCCAAAGTAGCAGTAGTAAAAAAAAGAGCTCCATGCTATCCAAACTTTTTAAATAAGTTGGTGAGGTAAGATGAATCAGATTGTGAGTAATCAGACACTTTTGTTTATAACTTGTATTGAGATAGGGATAATAATGGGGGTCATATTTGACTTAGTTAGGATTTTTAGAAAGCTTATTAAGCATCCCAATTTCTTTGTCCAAATTGAAGATATACTTTATTGGGTAGGATGTGCACTTATTAGCTTTTATCTGCTTTATATAAGGAACTATGCAGCCATACGGCCCTTTGTATTTGTAGGTATGATCTTAGGAGGTATACTCTATTTTGCTACTTTTAGTATTGTGTTTATGCAGATAGCTACAGTGGTCATTGATTATTTAAAGAAGATCATAGCTGAGGTTATAAAGCTTCTCCTTATTCCTATTAGAATCATTATAAAGGGCGTTAAGAGACCTTTAGGTTATATGAAGTATAAAGCAGGAGTACTACATAATTATGAGAGAAGAGAAATGAGAAAGCTTAAACGTAAGTGGTACCATAAAAAAGCAGATTTACGAACAGATTATAAGGTAAAGGGTCAATTAAGAAGACAGCAACAAGAACAGAAACTTTTAGGTAAAGAGAAAAAATGATTTACAACCTATTACGAATTAGGTAATATAATATTAAGTAATATTAAATAATTACCTATCATGAGGTTAAAGTAGGGATACAAATGAAAAAAAAGAATAGGTTGGGTTATTTTGTTATTATTATAAGTACCATTATGGTGATCGGATTAAGTATAAAAGGTTATCAAGTGAATAACCTTATTAAACGTGTGGAAGAACAAGTAGAAGAAGAGAAAAAGATTCTTTTAGAGGAAAAAAATAAATTAGAAGCCTTAGAAAAAGAAGTGGCAGAGATAAATACGCCTGAATATATTGAAAGAATAGCTAGGAATCAGTTAAAGATGGTACGTGAAGATGAAATCGTTATTAAAAAGAAGCAGTAGCCTTGACAACCTTTTAGAGAGTGCTATACTTATAAAGTATAAATGACGCGGAGTGGAGCAGCTAGGTAGCTCGTCGGGCTCATAACCCGAAGGTCGTAGGTTCAAATCCTGCCTCCGCAATTAAGTAAATAGTAAACAAGACCGTTGCCTTTGCAACGGTCTTGTTTATTATTTCAGGCGAGTAGTTATTAAAATGCAGCTCAATAGGAAGTACAATTTTATTTAAAAAAGTAGTTGAATAAACTAGGTATTTGCATATATGATAAGAGTATAAAGGAGTGATAAAATGCTAGAGTTAGAACAGTTACAAACTGCTTTGGAACCCTACAAAGCTAAATTAATCGAGATGGGGAACTCTCTTTGACATTCCTCGTATAAGGGAGAGAATAGAAGATTTAGAACACCTTTCTATGGACAATGCATTTTGGGAGGATATAGATAAAGCACAAAAAGTGTTACAAGAGTTAAAAAACTATAAAGATTTAGTAGAAAAGTACGATAAGTTATGTACAGACTATGAAGATGTGCTAACACTTATTGAGATGAGTAATGAAGAAAATGACTTAGAATTAGCTAATGAAGCTAAGGAGAGTGGGCATGCTTTCGAAGAGGCTTACCATGTCATGCGAGTAGCTACTTTGCTAGATGGACAGTATGATAAGAATAATGCTATTCTAGAGCTGCATCCAGGAGCAGGTGGAACAGAAGCTTGTGATTGGGTAAATATGCTATTGCGCATGTATACTAGGTGGGCAGATAAGAAAGGCTATAAGGTAGAGGTCTTGGATTATTTAGAGGGTGAAGAAGCAGGTGTTAAATCAGTTACTCTTCAAATAACAGGTGAAAATGCTTATGGTTATTTAAAATCAGAAAAGGGCATTCACCGTTTGGTGCGTATCTCACCTTTTGATTCATCAGGTAGAAGACATACATCCTTTGCTTCTTGCGACATTATGCCACAGATTACAGATGAAATAGAACTGGATATAAAAGCCGAAGATTTAAGAATTGATACGTATCGTTCTACAGGAGCAGGAGGACAACATGTTAATACTACCGACTCGGCCGTACGTATTACCCATCTTCCTACTGGCATTGTGGTACAATGCCAAAATGAACGTTCTCAGATTCAAAACAGAGAAAAAGCTATGCAAATGCTTAAAGCTAAACTTTATGAGAAAGAATTAGAAGAAAGACAAGAAACTTTAGATGGCATCCGAGGAGAGAAGAAAGATATTGCTTGGGGGAGTCAGATAAGATCGTATGTTTTTCATCCCTACAATCTTGTTAAAGATCATCGCACCTTAGAAGAAACCGGAAATACAGGAGCTGTGATGGATGGAGATATTGACCGCTTTATGAATGCTTATTTAGGTTGGATTCATCAAAAAGATTAATGGGGAGGCATGACTATGGCATCAAAACAAATGGTAGTCTTTAAATTGCTTGATCAGGAATATGGTATTGACATCATGAAGATTCTAGAAATAGGAAATTATGAACCTGTAAGAAAGGTTCCAGATGTGCCTAAATACATTGAAGGAATCATTAATGTAAGGGGTACTATTTATCCAATCTTTAACTTAAGAGAGAGACTGCATTTGGTGCCTAATGAAAAAGTAGAAGAGTCTAAATTTATTTTAATGCATTTGGATAGAGTAAAAGTAGGGTTTATGGTAGATAGTGTTTGTGAAATACTGAATATGACAGAAGAAGAGCTGGAGCTTACGCCAGAAATGCTTCGCAAGCATGAGAGTAAATATATTGAAGGCGTTATAAAGCGAGAGGATAGGATGATTCTAATCTTTAATGTGGACCTACTTCTAGAAGAGCAAGAGGGGAAGCTTCTCAAAAATGAAGAGATAAGTTAAAGAAAAGGAGGAAAACCTCCTTTTCTTTTATATAACAACAAGACATGACTAAAATAATTAGGAGAAAATGAAGATGAAAACAATTATAGTAGCTACTCAAAATAAAGGGAAAGTAGTTGAGATTAAAGAGATGCTGCATGACTTAGAGTGTGAAGTCCTAACTATGGGAGAAGCTGGTCTAGATAGGGAGATTGAAGAAAATGGCACCACTTTTGAAGAAAATGCTATTATTAAAGCTGAAGCTTTAAAAGCTTATACGGATGCCATTATTTTGGCAGACGACTCAGGACTAGAAATTGATTACCTCAATAAGGAACCAGGCGTTTATTCTGCAAGGTACCTGGGGAAGGATACACCTTATGCCCTTAAAAATCAAATAATCCTTGATAAATTAAAGGAAGTGCCTAGGGATAAACGAACAGCACGTTTTGTGTGTGCCATGGCTATTGCCGGGAAAGAGATAGACACACAGGTAGTAAGAGAGACGATAGAAGGCTATATTAGTGATGAGGCTAGAGGTGAAAATGGATTTGGATATGATCCTATTTTCTTTGTACCCGAATATAATCTTTGCACTGCAGAGATGAGTAGTGAACAAAAAAATGGGATTAGTCACCGAGGAAAGGCTCTTCGAGGGATAAAAGAGCTATTAAAAGGAGTTATGTAGTGATGCAAAAGGTCTTAATAATAAGTGACACCCATAGAAATATTGCTCCTGCAATAGGCGTTATCAATCAAATAAAGAACTATGGTTTAGGTGCTATTATACATTGTGGTGATCATTTACAGGATGCAGAAAGATTACAACAACTTTATCCAGAACTAGCAGTATATGGTGTAAATGGCAACTGTGATAGTAGGACCTGCTTAGAAGGTCTTTCTAAAGTGGTAACTATAGAAGGAGTAAATTTCTTTGTCACCCATGGCCATCGTTATCCTATAAAATGGGGAGACTATGAGGAACTTGTTATAGATGCTTTGGCTCATGAGGCACAGGTAGCACTATGTGGTCATTCCCATAGTGCATATCTTGCTAAGATAAGGGGAATATTAGTTATGAATCCAGGTAGTATAAGTCTACCTAGGGATTATCCGCATCCTTCTTATGGTATTATACAGGTTGAAGATGGCCAGATACAAGAAAGCTCTATTTTGCAAAGGATTGAAAAAGGACAGGTACGTTCCCATCCAATAACCTGCCAGAATCGGTTTAAATAAAAAAAGCAAAAAAACCAAGAAAAAGTGTTGACGTATGCAAAGAAGTTAGGTATAATACATTTTGTCAGTCGGCGCTGAATAGATGAAACGTCGATAAACACAAAGGTTAATGGCTTTTTTAAAAGCAATTAGCGGGTGTAGTTCAATGGTAGAACTCCAGCCTTCCAAGCTGGCCACGTGGGTTCGATTCCCATCACCCGCTCTTATGTATCCATAGCTCAGCTGGATAGAGCAACGCCCTTCTAAGGCGTGGGTCCGGGGTTCGAATCCCTGTGGATACGGTATGGTGGGTGTAGCTCAGTTGGTAGTAGCACTGGATTGTGGTTCCAGGTGTCGTGGGTTCGAGTCCCATCTCCCACCTATACAGGGTTATCGCCAAGCGGTAAGGCACAGGATTTTGATTCCTGCATCCGAAGGTTCGAATCCTTCTAGCCCTGATAAAAAACTCTCAAATGACCAGTCATTTGAGAGTTTTTTTGTGGTTCGGACTTTTTATTAAACGGGTAGACCATAACTCGCTAAATGATTATTTTTATAGCGGTTATCATGGGTAATATCTTTTCCAAACCAACTAGGTACTTCAAAGGTATTAGCTGTTGTAGAAGAAGAGAATTCAACCTCTACAGTAGTTAGACCCTCAAGAGGACCTTTATAGACATCTAATTCAGCTATTAACTGGTTCTCAAGAGGAATAAAATAACGAATCTTTTCGATGGGAGAGTATTCTAGTTTGCAAAGTAGAGATTCATACTGTTCCTTTGTTATGGGGAGCTCAAATTCTTCACGAATCATATGTCCTTGAGATTTTACGGTCAGAAAGTAGTCTTCTTCCATTTGACGAATGCGAATAACAGGGTCTATTGAAATATACCCTTGAATTAATTTTTTATGTGGATAATGCGCTAAATCTGGTAAATTTTGTACTAAGAACTTGCGTTCAATTTCCATGAACAAACCTCCTTGAATCGTATCATTCATTGTTGTATCCATTACTTTACTCATTTTAACACATAAATATGGAAAAAAATATGTGGATTTAGTCTAAAATAATAAGAGATCTATGCTACAATACTATTAAAAATAGGGAAAAGGAGATAAAGATGAAGGTAGCTGTATTTTTTGGAACAGGGTATGAAGAAATAGAAGCATTAGCAGTTGTAGATATTTTAAGGAGAGCTCAAGTAGAAGTTTGCCTAGTAGGTGTTTCGGGAAAAACAGTAGTAAGTTCAAGAAAAGTAAGGATCGATATGGATACAACGATGGAGGAATTTGATGCCAGTGAGGTAGACATGTTAGTACTACCAGGTGGTGTACCAGGTGTTGAACATTTATATGCTTCTTCAAAGCTTATGGAACTTGCCAAGGCATTTAAAAGAGAAAATAAGTGGTTAGGAGCCATTTGTGCAGCACCTAGTGTGCTAGGGAAGTGGGGATTATTAGAAGGAGAAAGAGCAACGTGTTACCCTGGCTATGAAGAAGAGCTAAAAGGGTGTGAAGTAGTGGCTCAAAGAACAGTAGTGAGTCATAAAATAATCACAGGAATAGGAGCAGGCGCTTCTTTGGAATTTGCATTAGCTATTGTTGAAGAATTGGTGGGTATCGAAAAAGTAAAAGAAATAAAAAAAGCTATGATTCTAGAATAAATAGTATAGAATAAGAATGACCTGTTAAAAGCTTCAAAGACTTTTGAATCCCCTAACAGGTCATTTAATTTTGAATAAAAGCTTATCTATGAAAAAATAAAAGAGTAGTATGTATTCTTTTAAAAACTTCATGAAGCCTACTCACTTCAATAGATTCTATATCTAATTCTTCAAAGGCTTTAGTGACTTTATGAATGTTAATTTGATAGATATCTGCAATGTGATAAGGTGTATAAGTAGTGAGATGACTGTAGCGCCACTGCCTTTTAATAAGTTGACAAATGGGGCTAGATAAATGAAAGATTAAATGAAAAAAGCTCACTTGATTCACAACAGAAATCCGTAACTCTTTCATAGCACCTAATACTTGGCTAGGCTGTACCTCCAATAAAGGAGCTAGTTCGTAAGCGTTATAGGGAGGTATGCTAGATTTTAAATAAATATCTATTTCCTCTAGTTTAGGGCGTATATTTTGGTTATATATCTTGTCATAGCTAACAAGGGATATACACTCACTGGAAAATTGATCCATCGACATAAGTCCTTCCTGTGTGAAATCATATATTACAAACTATTAGATGATTTTATTATAAGGGCTTTACAATCTAAAAGCCATATGTAATACTTGGAATTATTCGCCATAGATATCAAGGATTAAGAAAAATAAAAAGGCTTATTAAATGATATAGAAAATGTATTTTTATGGGAAGAATATTATGAAATACAATATAGCATTTAGAAAGAAGATATGTTATAATAATTGAATGTTAGCTTAAAATGCTATAGTTATGCGTAGGCATAGTCAACATAGAATGAAAAACTAAGGAGGAAGAAATGAGTACACTAGTAGAAAAAATGGAAAAAAGTCAAGTGAAAATTACAGTTGAGGTAGCAGGAGAACAAGTAACAAAAGCTATCGATAAAGCTTATCATGCAATGAAAGGTGAAATTAAAATACCTGGCTTCCGTAATGGTAAAGTACCACGTGCTATAGTTGAAAAAACTTATGGGGTTGAAGTATTTTTCAATAAAGCAGCAGATATTCTAATCGATGAAACGTTATGGCAGGCTATTGAAGAAAATAAAGTGGAAATTGCAGCACGCATTCGTCCTGATGAATTAGAAGTTGTAGAAATGACAAAAGATTCTATGAAATATACAGCACTTGTTACGGTTAAACCAGAAGTGACACTTGGGGATTATAAAGGTATTAACATAGAAGTAGAAGGCGCACAAGTAGCAGAAGAAGAAATTAATCAAGCGATTGCTACGGAAGCAGAAAAAAATGCACGTGAAATCACTGTAGAAGATCGCCCAGTAGAACCACAAGATAAGATCACTATGGATTTTGAAGGCTTCGTAGATGGTGTGCCATTTGAAGGTGGCAAAGCAGAAGATTACACCCTTGTTATCGGCTCTAAATCTTTTATTGATACTTTTGAAGATCAATTAATTGGTAAAAAAATAGGTGAAGAGGTAGAAGTTAATGTAACTTTCCCAGACGAATACCATGTAAAAGAACTTGCAGGTAAACCAGCTACTTTCAAAGTGGTTGTTAAAGGCATTACAGTAAAAGAGTTGCCAGAAATTAATGACGATTTTGCTTCAGATATTTCTGAATTTGATACACTAGCTGAATACAAAGACAGCATTAAGGCAAAACTTGAAAAAGATAAAGAAGCAGCTCGAGTTCATGAGACAGAAAACAAAGCAGTAGAAGCAGTTGTAGCCAATGCAACCATTGAAATACCAGACGCTATGATTGAAGAGCAAGTAGACAAAAATGTCAAAAACTTTGCTAGCCGTATGAAAGCTCAAGGTTTAGAACTGGAACAATACCTTCAATTTGCAGGTCAAACAATGGATGCATTTAGAGATAACTTCAAAAAAGATGCAGAAATGCAAATTAAATCACGTTTAGTACTTGAAAAAGTAGCAGAAGTAGAAGCTGTAGAGGTTTCAGAAGAAGATATTGAAGAAGAATTAAAGACTATTGCAGGTATGTATCAAATGGCTTATGAAGAGCTTAAAAAATCTTTTGGAGCTTATGAAAAAGAAGCTTTAACAGCAGATCTTAAAGTTCAAAAAGCTGCTAAATTTATCGTTGATCATGCAGTAGTAGGAGAGAAATAAGATAAAGAATTAAGGGAGGCTACTAATAATGAGTTTAGTTCCAGTAGTTGTTGAGCAGACGAATAGGGGAGAACGTTCATACGATATCTATTCACGTTTATTAAAGGATCGTATTATTATCCTTGGTGATGAAGTGAATGCTGTTACTTCCAACCTTGTAGTGGCGCAATTGTTATTTTTAGCAGCAGAAGACCCAGATAAAGATATTATGCTTTATATCAATAGCCCTGGTGGATCCATTTCAGATGGTATGGCTATCTATGATACAATGCACCATATAAAACCAGATGTTTCCACCATTTGTATGGGTATGGCAGCAAGTATGGGGGCCTTCTTATTAGCAGGTGGAGCAAAGGGTAAACGTTTTGCTCTTCCTAATGCAGAAATTATGATTCACCAACCACTTGGTGGAGCCAGAGGTCAGGCAACAGATATTCAGATTCAGGCTGAACATATTATTCGTATTAAGGAACGCATGAATAAGATGTTGGCTGAAAATACGGGGCAACCTCTTGAAAAGGTTAAACAAGATGTAGAAAGAGATAACTACATGACAGCTCTTGAAGCAAAAGAGTATGGTTTAATTGATCAAGTTATAGAACCACAACAATAGTAGGAAGAGGTGGACA